>JAWUVP010000044.1:0-35865 GCA_034112285.1 Gammaproteobacteria bacterium | reverse complement strand
TCTGAGAAGTGCGAATAGCGTTTAACCATTTGCAATGTTTTGTGCCCAAGAATTTCGGCAATTTCCGTAAGGCTTGCACCGTTCATTGCTAGGTACGACGCTGCGCTGTGACGTAAATCATGTAACCTAAAATCAGCTAATTTAGCTTCCAGCACTGCTTTATCCCATGCCACGCGCACTTCCACGGGTTTGTTTTTGTCTCGGCTATCGGGGAATAGAAGGTCTTGAGGCGTATGTTTTTCTTTGGCATATTCATATAGTAAGTCGTAAACATGTTGGCCCAGTGGTAAGACTCTGCGTTCACCATTTTTGGTTTCTTCAAGTAGGATTATGCGGCGTGATAAGTCAACGTCAGACCAGCGCAGGTTTATTATTTCGGAACGTCTGGCGCCAGTTGAAAGCAATAGCACAACAACAAGATAGAGATATGGCGACTTACTTTGCTTGCAGGCTTCGAGTAATGCTTTGCGCTCCTCTTCAGACAAAAAGCGAACGCGTCCTCTTGGCTCTTTGAGTTTACGAATTTTAGACAGTGGGTTGCTTTCTATCCAGCCCCATTCCTTTACGGCAATTGTAAATGCATGGGATAGGGCCGCTAAATATCGGTTCACGGTTGATGGTGAGCGTTTTGTGCCGCGATAAGTGTCACCATTAGCTAGCTCATCTCTAACCTCTGCAATCTTGGCCGGCGTAACATCGGCTAGGGCGTATATGCCCAGTTTATCTGACCACCATTCAAGTTGGTTTTTTTGTTTTGCTTCACTCTTTGGTTTGGTGGGTAAAATATCGCGGATGTAGCGAGCAATTAACTCTTTCAATGTATGGCGTTTGGCTTCAGATGTTTTGAAGTGACGGCCTTCACGAATGGCGGCTTCTGTTTGAGTGGCCCAGGTTTTTGCGTCTGTCTTACGATTAAAGCTGGCTGTTTGTACCGGGTAGCCTTTTAAGCGAACCATGACTCGGTAGGTTGTGCCTTTTTCGCTTTTACGTTCTTGGATTGTTGCCATGATCAGTGCCAGTAATGAGTGACATAATAGTACGATAAGCCACCATAAATTGCAACAGGTGATATATAATCCCTGGTTCTATTGCACTATGCAATTGAAATAATAGGGTTTTATGCTTGTCAGGCATAACTATGGCACACTGGCGGCACATTTTAGGCACACCCACGGCACAATTTTGGCTGATTAGGGCACCTTAGCTGTGTAGATCAGGGGATGAGATATTGGGTTGTGGTGTGATGGCTTGCTGTGCCAAACGGTCATTATTCATTCTGAATTGTGCCGTGAGTGTGCCATTTTCTATAAATATGAAGGAAAAGTTCTTGAGAGCCTTTACGGTCTCCGATAATTAAGTTGTTGAAAATAAAGAAGATAAAGAATGGTGCCCGGGGCCGGAGTCGAACCGGCACGGTATTACTACCGAGGGATTTTAAGTCCCTTGCGTCTACCAATTTCGCCACCCGGGCATCAATAACAATGGAGGCTGGGGTCGGAATCGAACCGGCGTCCACGGCTTTGCAGGCCGCTGCATAACCACTCTGCCACCCAGCCAACGCTTACTAAATTGCTTTAATAAGTATATGCGTAACTCATTACAAGATTACACATAACATTAGTGGCACTGCCACTAAAAACTTGGAGCGGGAAACGAGATTCGAACTCGCGACCCCAACCTTGGCAAGGTTGTGCTCTACCAGCTGAGCTATTCCCGCATTAACAAGAGCGCATATTCTAGCGCGCAAAGCTGAACTGTCAAGTGTTTGCTGCACAAATCATTGATTACTTTCATAAAAGCGGTTCAGGCTGAGGTTTTGCCTGGATCTTTGAGGGGTAAGTGGCGTAAACAGCAAGCTGTGAGTAGAGCCATGCGTTTTAATTTCTTTGCCAAAATCTGGCGGGTGAAGCTGTGAGAGCTGGATGTGTGCAAAAATTTACCGCTGTAACAATTATTGTAGCTTTAACAGCATGTTAAGCTATACTTTAAATCAATGTATACACTCTACTCGGAAAAGTTATGGATGATACGCCGATACTAATTGTTGATGATGAAGCCGATGCTCGAATGCTACTTGCTCAAATCTTAGAAGATGAATACGATAATGTGGAAACAGCAGAGTCTGTTGCTGAAGCACTCATCAAACTCGAAACATTTTTCCCCAAGGTTATCCTTAGCGATGTGCGCATGCCCGGCGAGGATGGCTTGTCCTTTTTAAAAAAAGTTAGAGCCATTCGTGAAGACAAAGACGTGAATGTTATTTTACTCACTGGTCATGGTGATCAAGACACGGTTGTGGAAGGCTTGCGTCGTGGAGCGGTCGATTTTCTCTCTAAACCCTGTGAAGAAGACGCCTTATTAGAAGCAGTGCGGCGCGCGGTAAACATTTCAAAGAAATTTAAAGAACGAAAAGAAGCCGAGGCTTCTGATCATGCACACATTAGCAAACTCTCCACCGTGGGTGAATTGGCGGTAGGCATTATTCATGAAGTGAATAGCCCAGTAGCTTTTGTTATGGGTAATATTAACGCCATGAAGAATTATCTGGCACAGTTTGCCCAATTATTATCGGCTTATGACAAGGTCGTCGTGGCTGAGGCTGTTGAGGATGTTAACTCAGCCAAGGAAAGCTTAATAGAAGTAAAGAAAAAGTTAAAGGTTGATTTCATGATGGAAGATATGAATGACATCGTGGTTGAATCTATTGACGGCCTTGAGCGAATTCGTGACATTGTGGCAAGCTTGAAATCTTATGCCCACTCAGACAATGAAAAAATTGCTCCCATCGATATCAATAAAACCATTGAACAATCAATTAAAATCATTTGGAATGAGCTTAAGTACAAGTGTACTTTAAATAAAGAATTAACAGATATTCCACTCGTTAATTGCAATGCGGGTCAATTGAGCCAAGTATTTATGAATTTAATGGTGAATGCTAGCCATGCTATAGATGAGCAAGGTATCTTAACAGTGGGGACTAAGCATGTAGACGATACGGTTGTTATTAGTATTCAAGATAACGGTAGCGGTATTCCACAAGAGCTGATTGATAAATTATTTGAGCCATTTTTTACCACGAAGCCTGAAGGGGTTGGCACCGGTTTGGGCTTATCTATTTCTAAAGAAATCGTTGAAAAATACGGCGGCACTATTCGTATTGAAAGTGAAGTAGACGTCGGCACTACGTTTATTGTTACTATGCCAGCAGAGGCTAGTTAAGCTCTATATGTCTTTATTAGCAATAGAAACCAGTTCTTCACAAGGCAGCCTTGCGCTGTCGCATAATGGTGAAGTCTTGCAGCTTAAGCTTAGTGAGCAACGTAAACAGATTGCTGAGTTACTACCTAGTATTAATAATTTATTAGCTCAAGCTTCGTTAACGTTGGGTGATTTGCAGGGTTTAGTTTTGTCCGCAGGCCCAGGTAGTTTCACAGGTTTGCGTGTTGGCATGGGTGTGGTGCAAGGTTTGGGATTGGCGCAAGACTTACCGGTCATGTGTTTGTCGAGTTTGCAAATTTTAGCGCAAACAGCGCACCGCATTTTAAAGGTTGAACAGATCACGTGTGCGGTAAATGCTTACATGCAGCAAATTTATTATGCACACTATGCTATGAAAAAAGGCATTATGGAAGCAAATTATCAAGATTGTTTAATTGCTCCCAATGAGGTGCCCAAGCCCATTGAACCAATGAATTTAGTGGGGGATGCTTGGGAAGTGTATGCTGAGCAATTGCAGCAAACAGCTTATCATATATTGTATCCTTCAGCAGAAGATGCGCTAACGATTGCGGCTCACAAAGATGCTTGGCAGCCTGTTAGTGCTATCGACGTTAACTATTTGCGCACTAAAAGCGCGTGGCAAAAAAACTAGATTAATTTTACTGTTAAGCGTAAAATTTAAGATATCAATCACTTTGGGAAAGCAGCATGGCAGATAAGCAAGGAAGAAAAGCAGTTATTAGCAAAATTGTGACGGAGGTGAAAAAACTGTTACCGAGCAAACAGCAAGAAATTATTATCCCCTTCATTCATCAATTACTTCATCTGCTTTCTTATGAAGATGTTCGCGAACATTCTATTCATGACTGGGCAGGTTTAATTGTTTCGCAGTGGAAGTTAACCCAAGGCCGCACCGAAGACGAAATTCGGGTTCGTGTTTATAACCCAACATTTGAAGAAAATGGTTGGACTTCGCCGCATACTGTTATTGAAATCTCTACCGATGATATGCCCTTTTTAGTTGATAGTGCGCGTATGGAAGTTAACCGTTTGGCGTTGGGCATTCACTTTATTGTTCACGTGGGCGGCATGCGTTTGTTACGTGACAAAAAATCAAATGTTACCGAAATTTTACCGTGGGGCACCAGCAGAGATAAAGGTGAATCTGAAGCGCCTATTCACATTGAAATAGATCGAAATACAAACTTAGCCTTTTTAAAAGAATTAGAAGAAGGGCTGCATAAGGTGCTGCTAGATGTGCAAGCCGCTGTACAAGATTGGCCAACAATGTGTGAAAAAGTTAAAGAATCTATTCATGAATTAGAAATAAATCCTCCGGCCCTAACCAATAGTGAAGTGAAAGAAAGCCTTGATTTTTTACATTGGCTAAGTAATAACAACTTTACCTTTTTAGGCTGCCGTGATTACGACTTAGTAAAGCGTAATGATGCGAACGCCTTAAAAATGCTTCCCAAAACAGGCTTGGGCGTGCTGCGCGCCACCAGTGCAACCAATAAATTTCGTAAGTTTACCGACATGACGCAAGCTGCTATTGATTTGATGATGTCACCTGAAGCCTTGATTATTGCCAAAACAAATACCATGTCAACTGTGCATAGACCGATTTTCACAGATTATATCGGTGTAAAACGTTTTAATGCCAAGGGGAAATTGATAGGTGAGCGTAGGTTTGTTGGCTTATTTACGTCTTCGGCTTACAGTAGTTCTGCCCAAATGATCCCTTATTTTCGCTTGAAAGTTGCAAAAATAATGCAGGGTTCGGGCTTGTTGAAAAGCAGCCATGCACAAAAAGCGCTGTTAAATATTTTAGAAACATTGCCACGTAATGACTTGTTCCAAGGTGACGTTGATGAGTTACAAGACATTGCTTTAGGCGTGTTTAACATGCAAGAGCGTAACAAGGTGCGTTTGTTTATGCGTCGTGATGTTTATGGACGTTATTTTTCTTGCTATGTCTACATACCAGTTTACCGTTTTACCAATCAACTGCGTCGGGTGCTGCAAGATATTCTCGAGTCAAACTTGTCAGGTGTCGCGAGCGAGTATAATACGTATTTTAGTGATTCTATATTAGCGCGAATTCATTATGTGGTGAGAGTCGACCCACATGTAGAAACAATCTATGATGCCGATAAAATTGAAAATGAAATTATTGTTGCTTCTAGTTCATGGGCTGACAATTTAAGAACGGTTTTACTCGATTTTTATGGTGAAGAGCTAGGGTTAAGTTTACATAATAATTATGTCAAAGCGTTTCCTGCTGGATATTGTGAGATAAATGAGGCGGCTGTGGCCGTTGGAGATATTAAACACATCGAGCAGCTTACTGAAGAATGCCCGATTATTTTAAATTTATATCATCCGCTCAATGCTGAGCCACATGAATTTAATTTTAAAATTTATCAACTCCATAGCACTGCGCCATTATCGGATGTGATGCCAATTTTAGAAAACATGGGCATGCGTGTTCTTGGCGAGCATCCTTTCGAAATCAAACGTGAAGATAGTATTGTTGTATGGATTAGTGATTTTTCCATGGAATTCAACACTGAAGCACCGGTCAGCTTAATAAATATCAAACATAATTTTGAGCAAGCTTTCTCTAAAGTTTGGAGAAATGAGCTAGAAGATGATGAATTTAACCACCTGATTTTATTGGCGCAGCTCACGTGGCAAGAAGTCACGTTGCTACGTGCTTTAGCGCAATACATTCGTCAAATGGGTGTGCCATATAGCCAGCAACATATTGCTAGCACCTTTGGGCATTACCCACATTTAGCGCGTATGCTGGTTGAATTATTTATGAATCGTTTTTCACCAGAATTTAGTGACAATTCGGTTATGATTGTGACCAGTTTAGAAAATAAAATTATCACGGCATTAAATGACGTGGCCAGCTTAGATGAAGATAAAATCTTCCGTTTATACTTAACCATCATAAAGGCTATTTTACGCACAAATTTTTTCCAATTAATTGAGGGTAAAAATAAACCTTATTTATCAATTAAGCTTGATCCGCAAAAAATTCCTGAGCTACCGTTGCCTCGTCCGGCCTATGAAATCTTTGTCTATTCGCCTAGATTTGAAGGCGTGCATTTACGTTGTGGAAAAGTTGCCCGTGGTGGTTTACGCTGGTCAGATAGACGTGAAGATTTTCGCACAGAAGTGTTGGGCTTAATGAAAGCGCAGCAAGTTAAAAATTCGTTAATTGTGCCCGCTGGCGCAAAAGGTGGATTTTATGTTAAACGTATGAAAGACTTTACTACCCGCGAAGAGCAATTAGGCGAGGGCATTGCCTGCTACCAAAGTTTTATTCGTGGCTTACTGGATGTTTCCGACAATTATGACGGCAAAAAAATAATTCATCCTGATAATACAATTTATTATGACGGCGATGACCCCTATTTAGTGGTGGCGGCAGACAAAGGCACGGCGACTTTTTCCGATATAGCAAATGATATTTCTGTAGACAATGGGTTTTGGCTAGGTGATGCGTTTGCATCAGGTGGCAAAACCGGTTATGACCATAAAAAAATGGGCATTACTGCCAAAGGCGCATGGGTTTCTGTGGTAAGACATTTTCAAAATTTACGGGTGGATATTAACAAGGTTGATTTCACTGTTGTGGGTGTTGGCGATATGTCGGGTGACGTATTTGGTAATGGCATGTTGCTTTCTAAACACATACGTTTAGTGGCTGCTTTTAATCACATGCATATTTTTATTGACCCCAATCCTGATGCTAAATCAAGCTTTAAAGAGCGCGCGCGTTTGTTCAAGCTGCCTCGCTCAAGTTGGGAAGATTATGATACTAAATTTATTTCAACGGGTGGGGCAATTTTTTCCCGTCACGCCAAATCTATTAAGCTGAATAAGCAAATTAAAGAAGCATTAGGGATTGAGCAAGATCACATTGTGCCCAATGATTTAATTAAAGCAATTCTAAAAGCAGAAGTTGACCTATTATGGAATGGCGGCATTGGTACTTATGTTAAAGGTGCCGATCAAACAGATATGGAAGTGGGTGACCGCGCCAATGATGTGTTGCGTATTAATGGTGACCAGTTACGCTGTCGTATTGTGGGTGAGGGTGGAAACTTAGGCTTTACTCAAAAAGCACGCATGGAATTTGCTTTAAACGGCGGCGAAATGTACACCGATTTTGTTGATAACTCTGCCGGAGTCGATTGCTCTGATAAAGAAGTTAATATTAAAATATTACTAGACGATGTTGTTCAACAAAAACAATTAACGGTAAATGCGCGCAATAAATTGCTTCGTGAAATGACCAGTGAAGTATCAGAGCTGGTTTTATACGATAATTATCGTCAAACCCAAGCTATTCAACTTGCGCGTATTCAAGCTATCAAGCAAATTAATTTGTATGGTCGTTTCATACAAATTCTTGAAGAAAAAGGCGTCATGACGCGTGATTTAGAAGCTCTGCCAAACAGCAGTGTGCTAAGGCAGCGCAAGGAACAAGGGCTGGGTTTAACCACCCCTGAAATTTCAGTACTAGTGTCTTATAGTAAAATATTTCTTAAAGCACGCCTGTTAGAGTCCGACGTGCCTGAAGACCCCTGGATGCAACGCTATTTGTTCAGCGCTTTTCCAAAACGCCTACAAACACGTTATAAAAAACAATTGCTTAATCATCGTTTACGTAGTGAATTAATTACTACTCAATTGAGCAACGACCTAGTCAATGAAATGGGAGCGGTGTTTATTTTCCGTATGTACCATGAAACGGGTGCGAGTTATGCAGACTTTGTTAAAGCCTACGCTGCAGCCCGTGAAATTTTCAGCATGAATGGCATCTGGCTAGATATCCAAGCTTTAGATCACAAAATTTCTCCAACTGTGCAAATGCAAATGTTATTGCTGGTTAGCAAGTTGGTGCGTAGAGCGAGTCGCTGGTTAATTCGTCATTATCATGAGGATTTATCTATTGATAAACTTATCAAGCGTTACAAACCTGGCGTGGATAAATTGTTTGGTATTGTTCCTGGCATTATTCAAGGTGAGCGTAAAGAATTTTTCTTAGAAACTTACGATGAATTTATTGGTGCCGATGTGCCTGCTGAGTTAGCACAAAAAGTAGCCTCCTGCGATGTGATGTTCACGGCGATGGAAGTGATTGAAGGTGCCAATAAAACGAAAGCGAATGCGAATGCGTTAATGGAGATCTATCTAGAGATAGGGCAACAGTTGAAATTAAGTTGGTTGCGTTATCAAATACGTAAGCAAAAAAATGAAACACATTGGGAAGGTTTGGCCTTGGCTGCTATTTTTGATGATATTGATTCCATTCAGCGTCAAATTGCTTTGAGCGTCATTAAAATGAAGCGCAAAGGTCAATCAATGGATAAACAAATCCAAGTTTGGCGTGACGACAACCAGCATATGCTAATTAAGTGGGATAAACTGTTGCACAACATGCAGACGAGTAAGTCTATTTCGCCGGTTATGCTATTTGTGGGCTTGCGTGAGTTAAATGATTTCGCACAGGCTTGCAGTCGCTAGAGGTAACCGTTAGAATTGCACAACAAATATCACTGGGATTAAAGCAATGACTAAGCATGTTGTCTTAGCAGACTACGACAAATTAGATAGCCAATACCTTGAAGTATTGGGTGCAAACATACACTATGTGCAAACAGGAGAGGGCGATCCTATCCTGTTTTTGCATGGCATTCCTACCTGGAGCTATATCTGGCGTAACATTATGCCGAAATTGGCGGCATCTGGGCATTGCATCGCCCCCGATTTTATAGGTATGGGGCTATCAGATAAACCCGACATCGATTTCAGTGTTTTTGACCACATCAATTATATTGAAGCTTTTATTGAGGCATTAGGCCTGGAAAACATCACCTTAGTCATGCATGGCTGGGGCTCTGTGGTAGGTTTTCATTATGCTATGCGTCACCCTGAAAACATCAAAGGCTTAGCTTTTTTAGAAGCCTACGTGCGTCCATTAGAACAGCAAGACATGATTGCACTGCCTATGCAGCAGCGCGCCTCGGTACTAGAGCTAGCGGACGGTGGGCAAGATGTGATTTCTAATAGTAATTATTATGTTAATAAGGTGATGCCTGCCGGCGTCATGCGGACTTTGTTACCCGAAGAGTTAACGGCTTATCAATTACCATTCCAAACGCCAGGTAGTGCAAAGCCTATTTGGCAATATTTGCAAGAGCTGCCAGGTGGCCCTGAATCTGAAAAAGTGGTTGAATTGATGAGAACCTATTCTAAACAATTAGAAACATCTGATATTCCTAAACTAATGCTCTACGCCATGCCAGGTTACAACACCTCAATTGAAACGATTGTGTGGGCGAAAGAAAACTTGCCCAACTTAGCGGTGATAGAGATTGATGATGCATTGCATTACGCTCAAGAAACCCATCCGCATGAGCTGGCCGCAGCCTTAGTTGATTGGTATCAAACGCTGTAATAGCTTATGGAACTAAACGTCCTGAGTTTTAACATTCACAAAGGCTTGAATGCCACGTCATCGCAATGGGTGCTCGATAAAATTCAAGCTTTGCTGGGAACGGTTGATGCCGACATTATATTTTTGCAAGAAGTGCAGGGTGAGCATCGTCAGCGTCAACAAAAATTTGCCAGTGACTGGCCTGATTTATCGCAAACTGAATTTTTAGCGGGCAAAAACTGGCCTTACTATTGTTATGGTGCCAATGTTCAACATGAGTATGGGCACCACGGTAATGCCATTTTAAGTAAATATCCCTTGCGACAAGTGCAAAATTTAGACATTAGCACCGGCAGAATGTCTCAGCGCGGCTTGCTTTATGCCAAAGTTGAAATTCCACAGACCACATTATCTGTGCATTTATTGTGCACGCATTTAGGCTTATTAAAGAAAGAGCGTAAATATCAATTTTCACAATTGAATAATTTTATCCAGCACACAATACCGGAGAACGAAACTTTGATCATGGCCGGTGATTTTAATGATTGGCGTTCGACGTCGCTTAAATTACTCAGCAAATCCCTGCAGATCACAGAAGTCTTTAAAGCGTTAAAGGGCGCTTATGCGCGCTCCTGCCCCGCTGCGCTGCCTTTGCTTAAAGTTGATAGAATATACTACCGAGGCTTAACGCCTTCAGGCTGTGAGGTGGTAAGCATTAAAGACGCCTCAGATCATCTGCCTCTGCGTGCGAGCTTTACGCTAAATTAACTTATCACCTTTTTCAAATTAAAAGAATTGATTTTGAATGCAAACTAGACTATATTAAGCCTTGGTTGCTATTTAAAGGAAAAATTATGCTAGTTTTGTCACGAAGAGAAGGCCAAAAAATTATTATTGGTAAAAATATACAGATAGAGTTGCTTCGCATAAATGGAAATCAGGCTTCATTGGGGGTTAGTGCACCAAGTGATGTGAGTGTTCACCGGGAAGAAATACAGCAGCGAATTGATCTGAAAGATTCACAAATACGCATCTAAATAGCATTGTGCCCCGAGCAGGATTCAAACCTGCGACCTGCCCCTTAGGAGGGGGCCACTCTATTCAGCTGAGCTATCGGGGCGAAGCGAAATTGTAACACCAATTTTGCATAATCTCTAACGTAGAAATTCGGTTGCGAACCGATATTGTAATGACATATTCCGAGAGAAGGGTGGCCAAAAATGGTGAGCTCTTGCTACAGATTAAACGGCGACTGGATATCAATATTTAATTCAAGCACAGCACCTGACGTTAAAATCGTTCTAGGTCTTACCTGTAGACACTCTGTCAGCACAAAGCCCGCTATACCTGGCTTTGTAGGACAGTACTCATGTTAAATCGACTCAAACCCCTTAAATGTTGTGCACAGTTGCGTCTGATCAAGGTGTTATTAGTGAAGTTTTACACAATTTGTTCATCCGGCTTGAAGAGTTGCTCGCAAGTCATTGATCTAAAAGGGAGGAATCTGCTTTAACTTCCGTGTCGATGAATTGTGTATAACTTCATTTTTGTTATTTTTTTCAAGTAGTTAGCTTTTAACTCACAGTTTTATCCACAGAAATTGTTGATAAGTATTTTGGATGAAAAAATCATGTTATTGACGCGCCTGTGGATTTTTTGCTTATAGACGCGAAATAGGCTCTTATGTTGAACCTTGAAAATTTTGACTTTTTATAATCAACAAATACAATTGCTTGCGTGGTTTTTTTAATTTAAAATATCGACATATCCTTTTTCAAGCACTGTGAATGAGTAATATTTTAGGTTCCGTCTTGTGCCGCCCAAAGCTCAAAATCCTTCCGTTATTATGGCGGGCTGTCTTGTGGCTCATAAGACGTTGTTATACTTTGCAATTGGCGGCGGTTCATGGCAGTCTTTACTTATGACACAACATATTATATTTGGGAATTACGGCAACGAAACAGTGGGGCTCATGCGCTGGGCTTATGAACAAAAGCTGGCTGAGGTTTATGTGGTATCGGTGGACACCGGCTGGCAGGCTAAAGATTGGCAAGCGCGCGTTTTGCAAGGCGAAGATCTGGCGCGTGAATATGGGTTCACGCCAATTCGATTGCAGCCGAAGCTCAGCTTTGCGAAACTTGTCGAACAACAAGGTAATTTTCCCAGTACACAATACCAATGGTGCGCCGGTTTTTTAAAAGCTTTGCCTTTCATTGACTGGCTAGACGAAATTGACCCACAAGGCCAGGCCTTGCTCATGCTGGCCAATCGCCGGACCTTGGCACAAGGGCAGGCGGCCTTGGAAGAATATATTGAAGAAAGCGAGCATTTTGGCGAGCGGCGTATATGGCACCCCCTGTTTCAACATGGACAAGCTGAGCTTAAAGCCTTAGTGGCCCAAACTTCTCTGGACTATTTAAGCCACCGCAGCTTAGAATGCGACCCTTGCGTTAACAATGTTC
Organism: Gammaproteobacteria bacterium; assembly: GCA_034112285.1. Lineage (GTDB taxonomy): Bacteria > Pseudomonadota > Gammaproteobacteria > JABDGN01 > JABDGN01 > JAWUVP01. Next base: position 23,724 of record JAWUVP010000044.1, on the reverse strand, counting down.
CGACTGATTTTAAACGGTTGGCTAGGGCCGACATCAACAAGACAAGTAAATTAGAAGGCGCGATGAAGCAGCCCATGTTCTCGCCTTTGGCCTATGGTGATGGCAATAATATCGAACAAGTCATTCAATGGCTGGAAAAAAATCCTCAATCTGATACATTAACGCCGATTGATATGGGCTGTGGCAGCCCGTTTGCTTGTGGATTATAAAAAGGAGCCGTTATGACATTCGTAGTCACTGATAATTGTATTCGTTGTAAATATACCGATTGTGTTGAAGTCTGCCCCGTGGATTGTTTTCACATAGGGCCTAATATGCTGGTCATTGACCCAGATGAATGCATTGATTGCGCCTTATGCGAGCCAGAATGTCCCGTTGAAGCCATTGTGCCAGAAGACGATGTGCCAGAAGGCAAGCATGATCAAATCGAGTTGAATGCAGAGCTCGCCAAATTGTGGCCTGTTATTACCGAAGCGATAGACCCGCCAGCCGATGCCGATGATTGGAAAGAAGTTGAAGATAAGCTCAAATATTTAGAACGCTAGGCCCCTAAATCTCCAGCCGGCGCATAAAAAAAGAGACCCAGGAGGGTCTCTTAAAGCGTGTTAACTAACAGGAGATACCAGATCATACCAAATCTAAGGTTGATTGATCTTGTTATTATAATTTCACATTCCAATAGCCATATCTTCAATACTGCTATTGACGTGGAATCCAGTTTGGTTGGCAATAGGCGTAATGCCCGTTACCTTAACCATCGTTTGTAGGGTCGTGCTTTCAGACATGTCCTTTGAAGCCATGGTCATTTGCAGCAACATATCTTTTTGTAAAATTTGGGTGGTATCAAACGATAACTCTGTGGTGCTGAGTGTTTTGCTCAGGCCATGAAAAACATGGTCGTCATCACCAATGATTTTAAATGCCACGTCGGTCTCGATCGCCATTTGCTCCATTTTTACTGCGGTGGTGGTTTGTGTCATGTTTATTTTGCCTCCTCGGTTAAAGTGCTAAACTAGGCTGAATATCCTATCACGCGATTTATACAAGTGCTACTAGTGAAACCCCCATTATTGGCAATTTACAATAACACTTGTTTTTTCTCTTTGAGGCTTGGTGGTATATTCGTTATAAATCAATGGGTTGCTTAACAAGTCGAATGTAAAGTGTCGATCTCTTCACTGCGCAAGGTTAATACATCTCGGCCCTTTTCGGTTACTAATAAGGTATGTTCCCATTGTGCGGATAGCGAACGGTCTTTAGTGACCACCGTCCACTTGTCGGCTAATAGCTTAATCTGGCGTTTGCCGGCATTGACCATGGGTTCGATAGTAAAGGTCATTCCAGGCTCCAAAACCAAGCCGGTGTCGGGTTTGCCATAGTGTAAAACTTGAATTTCAGGTTCATGCACCACCTTGCCAACACCATGTCCACAATATTCACGCACCACAGAAAAGTGATTTTCTTCCACATAGTTTTGAATGGCAGCACCAATATCACCAAGACGCACACCGGGTTTAACCATATCAATGCCTAGCCACAGAGCTTTATGGGTGACTTCAATCAAGCGTTTGGCCCGAATAGAGGCCTCACCGAGCATAAACATTTTGCTGGTATCACCATGGTAGCCATCTTTTTCCACAATGACGTCTATATTAAGGATGTCTCCATCTTTTAATTTCTTGGGCCCCGGAATGCCGTGACACACCACATGGTTAACAGATGTACACATCGACTTAGGAAAACCATGGTAGCCCAGCGAGGTAGGGCAGGCTTGCTGCTGCTCAGTAATGTATTCATGGCAAATAGCATCAAGCTCTTCAGTGGTCACACCAATCTGTACATGGGGGGTAATCATCTCTAAAACTTCGCCCGCTAGCTTACCAGCAATGCGCATTTTAGCGATTTCTTCATCATTTTTTATGTGTACGGGCATTCATCTCTCAATTAATTGTTGTCGTTTAAGGGGTTGTATGGTATAAATCTGACCGCTATAAAGCAAGTGGAATGTTAATAAAACTATTTTGGTTGTATTAACGTATATTAAAATACTCACACTTATCGACACATTACCAAGGGTGCTGCTTGAAGAAGTAGTTTGGAAATGGGGTAAGTGGAAGCCTAACCCGGAGACAGACACATGGCAAAAGTATCAATGCGAGATATGCTCGAAGCAGGCGTTCATTTTGGACACCAAACCCGTTATTGGAATCCTAAAATGGCACCTTATATTTTCGGTGCACGTAATAAAATTCATATTATCAATCTAGAACAAACTGTTGGCATGTTTAACGACGCCATCAATTTTGTTAGCAGCTTAGCTGCACGCAAGGGCAAAGTTTTATTTGTCGGTACCAAATGGGCCGCACAAGATATCATTAAAGAACAAGCCCAACGTTGTGGCATGCCTTACGTTAACCATCGCTGGTTAGGTGGCATGTTGACCAACTACAAAACCATTCGCAAATCTATCAAGCGCTTAAAAGAATTAGAAACGATGGCCGAATCGAATGCATTTGCAGGTTTGACCAAAAAAGAAATTTTGATGTTGCAACGCGAAAAAGACAAATTAGAGCGTAGTGTTGGTGGTATTAAAGATATGGGTGGTTTACCTGATGCTTTATTTATTGTTGATACAGGCTATGAAAGCATTGCTATTTGCGAAGCCAAGAAATTGGGTATTCCTGTCATTGGCGTTGTTGATACTAATAACACGCCGGATGATATCGACTACATCATTCCTGGCAATGACGATGCAATTCGTGCCATTACCTTATACACCAGCACTGCAGCCGACACTATTTTAGAAGCAAGAGCTAGTGCTAATGTGGGTGATGAGTTTGTAGAGCTTGAAGAGGCCGTTGAAGAAGTTGCTGTTGAAGCAGCTGCCGAAGAAGTTGTGACAGCAGAGGCTGAAACTCCAGCCGCTACCGCTGAAGCTAAATAAGCCAACCTATCTGTAGACAACGACAAGCTGCCTCAATTTTTATTGAGGCAGTTTACAATTAAAGATTAATGTAAGAGGACAACATGAGTATTACAGCTGCACAAGTTAAAGAATTACGCGAACGCACTGGCGTTGCCATGATGGAATGTAAAAAAGCCTTAGTTGAAGCCGACGGTAACATTGATACCGCGATTGAACTAATGCGCAAAAGTGGCATGGCGAAAGCCGCCAAAAAATCCAGCCGCATTGCTGCTGAAGGCGCCATTGTTATTGCGCTAGACGCCAATAACAAATCTGCTGCTATTGTAGAAATTAATAGCGAAACCGATTTCGTAGCTCGTGACGATAATTTCCGTGCTTTTGCGGATAAGATTAAAGCCGCTGCTTTAACAGCAAAAACCTCAGACATTGATGTCCTGTTGGCTGTTGCTGACGGTGACGCGACGCTTGAAGAAGCTCGCAAGCAATTGGTGGTTAAAATTGGCGAAAACATTAATGTTCGTCGCGCAAACTTCATCCAATCTGATGACATCATCGGCCATTACTCACATGGTGACCGTATTGGTGTAGTGGTTAGCTTGCAAGGTGGCGATGCTGAATTAGCTAAAGATGTTGCCATGCACATTGCAGCAATGAAGCCACAAGTGGTTAGCCCTGAAGAAGTGCCTAGCGAAATGGTTGAAAAAGAGAAAGAAATTTTCACCGCTCAAGCGCTAGAAAGTGGCAAGCCTGCTGAAATTATCGAAAAAATGATTGGCGGCCGAATTAAAAAATATTTAAACGAAGTTAGCTTAACAGGCCAAGAGTTTGTAAAAGATCCAAGCCTAACAGTCGGTAAATTATTGGCTGACAAAAAAGCGACCGTAACCAGCTTTACTTTTTATGAAGTAGGCGAAGGTATTGAGAAAAAAGAAGATAACTTCCGTGAAGAAGTGATGGCGCAAGTACAGGGAAGCAACTAATCATGGCGGCTACGCCCAAGTATCAACGCATATTGTTAAAATTAAGTGGTGAAGCACTTCAAGGTGATGCCGAATTTGGCATCGACCCTAAAGTGTTAGATCGCTTCGCGCAAGAAATTGCCGATGTGGTTAACTTGGGCGTGCAAGTCGGCATCGTCATTGGGGGCGGCAACCTGTTTCGGGGAGCGGCCCTTTCTACAGCTGGCCTAAACCGTATTACGGGCGACCAAATGGGAATGCTAGCCACCATCATGAATGCGCTGGCCCTACGTGATGCATTAGTTCGCGCAGATGTCTCTACTCGTATGATGTCGGCTATTTCAATGGCGGGCGTGGTTGAAACCTTTAACCGTGGTAAAGCGATTCATCACCTAGATGAAGGGCGCGTCATGATTTTTAGTGCTGGTACCGGTAACCCACTGGTCACCACCGACACCGCAGCAAGCTTACGTGCACTTGAAGTGAACGCCGACGTGTTATTAAAAGCCACCAGCGTGGATGGGATCTATGATTCTGATCCGGCTAAGAACCCCGAAGCAAAATTATTGTCGCATTTAACGTTTAGCGAAGCCCTAAAAGAAGAATTAGGCGTGATGGACTTGGCCGCTTTTTGTCAATGTCGCGATCATGGCTTACCGATTCGTGTATTTAATATCAATATCCCTGGAATTTTAAAGCAAGTCGTGACTGACCTGAGTGTTGGCACATTAGTGGAGGCTCAATAATGATTGAAGACATTAAAAAAGATGCTGAACAGCGCATGCAAAAAAGTATCGCTAGTTTAACTGAGACACTCGGTAAAATGCGTACTGGGCGAGCAAGCCCAGGTATTTTAGAAGGTGTTATGGTGCCTTATTATGGAACCGATACGCCCTTGTCACAAGTTGCTAGCATCAATGTTGCTGATTCACGCACCTTGACCGTTACCCCATGGGAAGATGGCATCACCGCTGCCGTAGAAAAAGCGATTATGACCGCCGATTTAGGTTTGAATCCTTCGAGCGCCGGTAAAACCATTCGCGTGCCTATGCCCGCGTTAACCGAAGAAACCCGTAAAGGATTCGTGAAAAAAGTGCGGGATGAAGCCGAGCAAGGCCGCGTTGCGGTACGTAATATTCGTCGGGATGCTAACGGTGATTTTAAAGATTTATTAAAAGAGAAAGAAATCAGTGAAGATGAAGCGCGTAATGCAGAAGACGCCATTCAAAAAATCACCAACCAATATATCGCTCAAGCCGACAAATTATTAGCCACTAAAGAAGCGGCCTTAATGGAAATTTAACCCGCCGACTTTTCTTTAAAGGACCTAATGAGGTGTTGTACTTGCAACATCTCATTTAACTTTCCTCTACAAGCGGAAGGGTAAAACAAGCAGGTACCACATCTTGACTCAAGCTCAGCCCCCCCAACATATTGCAGTCGTTATGGACGGTAATGGCCGTTGGGCAAAAAAACGGTTATTACCGCGTAGCGCCGGTCATAAAATGGGCGTGAAAGCGGTGCGTAAGTTAATTATTAATTGCGTAAAACAAAAAATTTGCGCGCTTACCTTGTTTGCCTTTAGCTCAGAAAATTGGCAACGCTCCGAAGATGAAGTGGCCACTTTGATGCAGATATTTATTGAGCATCTACACAAAGAAATTCCGCTATTCCAAGAACACAATATCAAATTACAAATCATCGGCGACTTAAGCAAATTCTCACCTGAACTGCAGCAGCAAATTCATGATACTATGCATAGCACGGCTAATAACACCGGCTTAGTGGTCAGTGTGGCGGCTAGCTATGGCGGGCGCTGGGACATAACTCAAGCAGCAAAAACCTTAGCCCAGCAAGTTGCACGCGGTGAGCTTGATGCTGATGATATTAGCGAGGCGCTGATTCAACAACATTGTTGTTTGGCTAATTTGCCCGAGCCCGATTTATTTATTCGCACCAGTGGCGAACAACGCATTAGTAATTTTTTATTGTGGCAGTGCGCTTACACCGAGTTATATTTTACCGAACAATTATGGCCCGATTTTAACGATGAAAGCTTTCAAGCAGCCTTAGTTTGGTTCAAAAAACGCCAACGCCGGTTCGGAAAAATAATACAAAAACAAGAAGCTTAAATTAACGATAACAGGAAAAAAATATGTTTAAATTACGTTTGATTAGTGTGATAGTTTTAATTCCTTTAGTGTGTTGGTTTGTGTTAAGTGCTAGCGTGGCTACATTTAGCATTGCTACCGCGGTGTTATCGTTAATTGCAGCTTGGGAATGGGCCAATTTAATGGGGTTAAAACAACTCTATAGTAAATTGGTTTACATGGTGTTAATGCTGGGTGGCTTGTCATTCGTGCAATTTGTGCCCTTTATTTATGTTGTTTGGTTTGGGGTGGTTTGGTGGTTAGTTGCCGTCATCATTCTCTGGGTTTTTGTGCGCAAACAAACCACGGAACAAAAATTATTTCTCAACGGTATTATTGGTTTCTTATGTATCATCCCATGCTGGGCAGGGTTAAATTTATTAGCCTCGCAGAATGATTTAGGCCCGCATTACGTCTTGTTATTTTTGTTTTTGCTGTGGGCCATCGATACCGGTGCCTACCTTGCCGGCAAACGTTTTGGTAAAAATAAATTAGCGCCAGCCTTAAGCCCGGGCAAGACCATCGAAGGGGTGATGGGCGGCATTGCGTTAATGCTAATAGTATTAATGGTCGCCATGTGGTTGTTACACATGCCCGCAAAGCAATGGCTAGGCTATGCTTTTGTGTCTGTGGTGATGTCCTTTTTTGCGGTGGTCGGCGATTTATTTGAATCAATGTTTAAGCGCATTGCCAAAGTGAAAGATAGCGGCAACCTCATTCCCGGACATGGCGGCATGTTAGACCGTCTAGACAGCATGCTGGCAGCGGCGCCGGTATTTACCTTAGGCATGATATTGCTACATAACCTATAAGGTCAAACATGACACAAGCGATTACGATTTTAGGCTCAACAGGCTCTATCGGCCAGAGCACATTAGATGTGCTGGCGCGCAATCTTGATAAGTTTAGTGTCTATGCCTTAACGGCAAATACCAATGCTGACAAGTTGTTGGCGCAAATAAAACAGTATCAGCCCCAACACGTGGTAATGGTCGATGCTAAGGCTGCCGAGCTATTACGTACCAACCTCAAAAACTTATCCAACCCACCACAGCTCCATGTTGGCGCACAAGCCTTATGTGACGTGGCAAGCGCTGCCCCCATTCACGGCGTTATGGCGGCGATTGTCGGCGCGGCGGGTTTACTGCCCACTTTAGCCGCAGCAAAGGCTGGCAAAACGATTTACCTGGCCAATAAAGAAGCCTTGGTGATGAGTGGCCAGCTTTTTATGCAAACGGTAAAAGACCATGGCGCGACGGTTTTACCGGTTGATAGCGAGCACAATGCCATTTTTCAAAGCCTTCCTACTGATAACCAAAATCGTAGCTTAAAAGAAATGGGCGTAAAGCGTCTGATTCTAACGGCTTCCGGCGGGCCATTTCGCGACACTCCAGTGGCAGAGCTAGCAAGCGTTACCCCGGAGCAAGCCTGCGCCCACCCCAATTGGGTTATGGGTAAAAAAATCTCGGTGGATTCCGCCACCATGATGAATAAAGGCTTAGAAGTTATTGAAGCCCATTGGTTGTTCAATGCCGCATTGGCTCAGATAGACGTAATTGTGCAGCCACAAAGCGTGATTCATTCAATGGTTGAGTACATCGACGGCTCAGTGCTGGCCGAGTTAGGCTTGCCTGATATGCGCACACCCATCGCCCAGGCATTGGGGCTACCAGAGCGAATTGAGTCTGGCGTGGGCTCGTTAGATTTTAATCAATTGAGCCAGCTAGATTTTAAGCCCCTAGCGCTCGAACGTTACCCCATGATGCGTTTAGCCTACGAAGCAATAGAAGAGGGTGGCACCGCCCCAGCCTGCTTAAATGCCGCCAATGAAGTGGCTGTGGCCGCCTTTTTGGCTGAAGAGATCGGCTTTACCCAAATTCCGCAGGTGGTTGAGCAAGTTCTGGCCAATATTCCTGCAATCTCGGCTGATACGCTAGAAGCCATTCTCGCTATAGACGCACAGGCGCGAATTCAAGCCAATCTTCTCATTCAAAGCCTGTCCCAAGGTGAGAGCTCAGCCGCATAAAAATAGTCGGCTCCTGCTGTTACACTTTTCCAAGCCGGTCGGCATCTTAATCCTATGAAATCACAGTAAAATCGGTATAATGCTCATCTTTATTTTCAGGAAACATCCATGCGGAAAATATTGGCATTTGTACTTAGTTTTAGCTTACTGCTGGCCACCTTCAGTAATGCTTTTGCCGCCCCTTCAGCTTCCAGTGGCTTTCTGGTTAAGAAGATTCAAGTTAATGGCTTGCAGCGCGTGTCGCGCGAAACCTTATTACATTATATGGGTGTTAGCGTTGGGCGCAGGTTCAATTACGCCAACAGCAGCAAAATACTTTCTACCCTATATAGCACCGATTTTTTTGCTAACATCAAATTTTTACGCGATGGCCAAACTTTAATTGTTAATGTCAGCGAGCGCCCCACCATTAGCGCGGTTAACATTACGGGCAACAAACAAATTCCCCAAGACAAGCTCAATACCGCATTAGAAAAATTAGGCTTAACAAAAGGCCGGTTTTTAAGCCACGCAGTGTTGTCTGAAGTGAATCAAGCGCTCAGCAACCAATACTACGCCATGGGCCGTTACAACGTGCGCATTGCGGTCACTCAAGAAGCGCAACCTCGCAACCGTGTTGCAGTAAATATTGCGGTTAGCGAAGGTGCAGTGGCGAAAGTTGCCGGCATTAAAATTCTGGGCAATCATGTTTATGACAGCAAAACGCTCATCAACCAATTAGCTTTATCGATGCCAAGCTTTACCACATTTTTTACCAGCAAAGATGAATACAGTGCAGATAAGCTTCAGCAGAGCGAGCAAAGCCTAACGAACTATTACATGGACCGCGGCTACATTCGAGCTCGAATCGATTCTACCTCTGTGTCTATTACGCCAGACAGAAAACACGTGTATTTAGTGTTTAAACTCGTTGAAGGCCAGCAATACCATGTTTCAGGTTTCAGCTTCGAAGGCAACTTAGCCGGTAGTGCGAGTGCTTTACAAAAAAGCGTGTCACTACAAAAAGGCCAAATTTTTTCACGCCAAGTGGTGATGAATGATAATAAGACCATGACCAATATCTTAGGCAATAAGGGTTATGCTTTTGCACAAATTAATCCACAACCTAAAATTGACGATAAAAACAATAGCGTGTTTTTAAATTTCAATGTGACGCCAGGACGTAAATATTACATCCGCGATATCGATTTTTCAGGTAATAGCACCACGTCACAAATTGCCTTGCGCAAGCAAATGTATCAGCTTGAAGGCAGCTTGTATTCCACACAGCAAGTTTATGACTCTATGTATAACTTCCAGCAAGATACGTATTTGTCACAACAGCCGCCACCGCAAATCAACCCTGCAAAAGTGCCGGGCACTAATGATTTATTAGACTTAGACGTTAAATTGGCTGAGCGATTATCAGCACAGTTTCAGCTATCTATCGGTTACTCCGAAGCCTATGGCTTCTTGCTAAGCACCGGCATTTCGCAAAGCAACTTTATGGGCACGGGCAAAACTGCGGGCTTTAGTGTGAGTGTGAGTGGTTACCAAAAATCATTTAGCTTTAATTACACCAATCCTTACTTTACGCCAGATGGCGTGTCACGCACAATAAGCTTGTTTGGCTCACAAACCAGCTCAGATCAATTGTCTGTGGCAGAATATAATACTGATGCTTTTGGTTTCAACGTCGGTTATGGCTTCCCACTATCAGTGTATAGCTCATTGAATTTGGGGTATGGCTTAACGCGCACCATCTTGCGTGATGGCGATCGCACCTCGAACATTATCAACAACTTTATTGGTGACCATGGCACGCGTTTCGACCAACTCATGCTAACGGCTGGTTGGTCTCGCCGTACACTAGACAGACCTATTTTACCCACGAAAGGTACACAGCAATCACTTAACTTTACCTTATCTGCCCCGGTTGACACCAACAAGCTTGAGTATTTAAAAGTGGATTACACGCACGATTGGTACCAACCAATGAGCCGTTATTTCATCTTACATACACACGGTATATTTGGTTTTGGTACGGGTTATGGTTCACTCAGTGAGCTGCCATTTTTCCAAAATTATTATGCCGGTGGTTTAGGTGTGCAAGGTATTAACCGTAGTTACACCGCCTTTAGTTTAGGGCCAACTGATAGCACTGGAAATCAGGTCGGTGGCAACTTATTAACAGACGGTCATGTCAGTATGATTTTCCCACGCTTGTTTCATTCACAAACGGTACGTCCGTCGGTGTTTGTTGATGCGGGTAATGTGTTTAGTACTTATGGCGCCACACATACAAACGGGCCAGACAATAAATTTAGATTAAGAAATATTCGTTACTCAGTTGGCGCACAAGTTGAATGGTGGACCCCGTTAAACTTGCCGTTGATTTTCAGTTTTGCAGAGCCGGTCAACAAAAAGCCTGGCGATCAAATAAACAACTTCCAATTTACAATTGGTACCATGTATTAATAAAATGATAGGAGCCTCAATATGAAAAAATTAGCCTTAACTTTAGCCACTGTTGCAGCCTTAACCAGTGTTAGCACTCTGTCAGCCGCTACTTTAAAAGTCGGTGTTATTAACTTACAAAAAATCTTAGCCGCAGCGCCACAAGCCAAAAAAGCTGAAGCCAAGTTTAAAGATGAATTTGCCCCACGTGAAGCAAAACTAAAAGCTTCAGCGCAAACATTTCAACAAGCAGCACAAACTTTTGAGCGTAATGCTTCGGTCATGAGCGACAAGCAAAAGCAAGCAGAAACTAAAAAGCTAACCGACGAACGTGCCCAGTTGCAACAAACTCAAACGCAATTTTCACATGATGCTCAAGCCGCTCAAGCTGCAATGATGAAAGAAGTGTTTGCAGGCGTTAAAACAAGCGTAAATAAAGTTGCGGTAAAAAATGGCTATGACTTAGTTTTACAATCAACCACGGTTGCTTACTTCAAAGACAAGTTTGACATGACACAGCAAGTCATTGATGCACTAAAATAAGCAGATGTCTAATCACTATACGCTGGGCGAGATTGCCAAGCATATTGATGCAGAAGTCTATGGAGACCCTAACCTGGTTATTACCGGGTTGGGGTCTTTAACCAATGCCTCTGCCGGACAATTAACGTTTATCGATGCGCAAGACCTTGCCGAAAAAATAGCCTCAGCTACTGCCTCGGCTTACATCGTTAAAACACGTCCAGAAATTGCCGCCAATCTATTAGTGTTGGCCAATACCCGTTTAGGCTTTGCCAAAGCGGCCGAACTTTTTGACACCAAAGCTTCATACCTCACCGGCATTCATCCCAGCGCCGTTATTGACCCTAGTGCAAAACTAGCCGATAGCGTTGTGGTCGGCCCAAATGTGACCATTGGTCAAGAGTGTGTGATTGGTGCCAACAGCATTATTAAAGCCAATGCTGTCATTTGTGCAAAAACCACTATGGGCACAGATTGTATTATCCATCAAGGTGCCATTATCGGTAGCGATGGGTTTGGTAACGCGCAAGCCGATGGCAAGTGGTATAAAATTCCTCAAATTGGTGGGGTGCAGATTGCCAACCACGTTGAAATAGGGGCTAATACCACCATTGATTGCGGCACCATAGGTGACACGATTATTGAAGAAGGTGTACGCATTGATAACCTGGTGCATATTGCACACAACGTTCACATTGGCGCACACACCGCGATTGCAGCGCACGCGGCCATTGCCGGTAGTGTTACCGTTGGCCGTCATTGCATGCTGGGCGGAAAGTCAGGCATAGCAAACCATTTAACACTTTGCGACGGCGTAATGCTCACCGGCACAGCCTTTGTAACCAATTCCATTAAAAAACCCGGTGTCTATTCGTCGGGTACCGGCCTTATGGAAAACAACTTATGGCGTAGAGCCGTGGTGCGCTTACGAGGTTTAGATGCACTAGCAAAAGTGGTGCGCAAGTTAGAAAAAAAATGTTTAAAGGAACAGTAATATGATAATGGATATTGAGCTCATAAAAAAATATTTACCCCACCGAATCCCCTTTTTAATGGTCGACAGGGTGCTGACTTATAACCAAGGTAAATCTATTCAAGCCATTAAAAACATTACCGCAAATGACACTGTTTTTCAAGGGCATTTCCCCGATCAAGCCGTCTACCCGGGTGTGCTGGTGATAGAGGCGATGGCTCAAGCTTCTGGCTTGCTAGGCTACTTGTGTACTGACTCAGATCCAGATTCAGATTTGCCTCTCTATGTTTTTGCTGGAATTGATAAAGCCCGCTTCAAGCGTATTATCGTTCCAGGTGATCAATTACTGATTAAGGTAGAATTTTTGCAAAGTAAAAACGATTTTACCCTGTTAAAAACCGCCTGTACTGTAACGGTTGATGGTGAGCTAGTGTGTAGCGGGCAAATATTATTAATGAAAAAACCAGGGTGATCTATGATTGATAGCAAAGCCATCATTGACCCCAGTGCAAATATTGCAAGTGATGTTTGTATTGGACCGTACAGCGTTATTGGCCCCAATGTAGAAATTGGCGCTGGCAGCTGGCTAGGCCCTCATGTGGTGATTACCCGTAACACCAAGCTTGGGCGTAATAATAAAATTTATCAGTTCGCCTCAATCGGTGGCGACAATCAAGATAAACTCGCCGACACCACCGAAACCTATTTAGAAATTGGTGATAATAATATTTTTCATGAATTCGTCACGGTTAATCGCGGCTCAATTAAAGAAAATTGCGTTACTAAAATCGGTGATGATAATTTCATGATGGCTTATTCACACATCGGCCACGATTGCATTATTGGCTCCAACACTATTTTTGCTAATGGCGCCACCCTGGCCGGCCATGTCAATGTGGGTGATGCGGCCACCATCGGCGCATTTTGCGCCATACACCAATTTTGCAATATCGGCGCTTACAGTTTTGTAGCGCGCGGCGCGATGGTGGTGCAAGATGTACTGCCTTACCTTATGGTGGCCGGTAATGATCCTAAGGCTTCAGGTTTAAATAAAGTGGGCTTAACACGCAACGGTTTTAGCAAAGCCGACATTCGTATTATTTTTAAAGCTTACAAAGTTATTTTTCGTGAAAGCAACACGGTAGAGCAAGCACAGAAAATATTAGTTGAGCTGGCCAAAGAATGCAGTGCGGTGCAAGCCTTTATTGATGGCCTTAATTTGGCTACGCGTGGGATTGTGCGTTAACGAATAAATAACGGTTTCATTCTTGCTCTAACATCCGTTGCACCAATTCAAGCATATTCTGCGCAGTATTAGGCGTGCCTAAGCGTTGCACAACCTTGCCTAATCCTGCCAAGATAGTTTTCCGGTAAGCATCATCGGTTAAAATACGTAGCGTTTCAGTCGCAATATTATCTGGATTAGCGGCGTCTTGTAACAATTCGCAGACCACTTTTTCACCGGCCACTATATTACATAAGCTAATGTAGGGCAGCTTAATCACCCGTTTGGCAATAAAGGCGGTGAGCGGGTTGACCTGATAGGCCACTACCATGGGTTTTTGCAATAAGGCCGTTTCTAAAGTTGCGGTGCCCGAAGCGGTGATCACCGCATCCGCGGCGCACAAGCTCACAAAAGAATCTTGGTTGATATGCACCGGTACCGCCTGCGCATCAATCAAAGGTTGTATATCGGTTTGGTTGATGGTGGAAGCTAAAGCTAATACGAATTGGCAGCTCGGCAGGGTTTGCAATATCTTTGCTGCACTGGCCAACATGACCGGCAACAAGTTAGCCACTTCACTTTTGCGACTGCCTGGCAATAAAGTAACAACGGTTTGCTCACTATTAAGCTGTAATTGCTCGCGCGCTAGCGGCATGGGAATTTGCTGGGCAACTTTTTCAGTTAGCGGGTGGCCAACATAAGTGACCGGCACATTATGCTCGGTATAAAAGTCGGCTTCAAATGGAAAAATAACGGCCATGTGATCCACCGCGGCGGCAATCTTTTTCACCCGCCCTTGGCGCCAAGCCCACACTTGCGGGCTAATGTAAAACAACACTTTAATGCCAATGCTTTTGGCGTATTTGGCTAAGCGTAAATTAAACCCGGGGTAATCAATGCAAATAAGCAGATCAGGGCGCTCGGTTTGTAATGATTTTTTTAAGGCGCGATAAATTTTTAGAATGCGAGGCAAGTGTATCAGCGGTTCAATGAAACCCATGACCGCTAATTCATTCACATCAAATTGTGTTTGCACGCCAGCGGCGCGCATGGCTTTACCACCAATGCCCAATAAGGTTGCGTGGGGCATGGCTTGGCGTAAAGTTGCCGCCACTTCAGCCCCACGTTGATCGCCAGACGCTTCGCCAGCAACCAGCATGATTTTTGGGTTAGCTAAGGGCATTGCGAATCACTTGGCAAATTTCATCAATTTGGCTCTTGGTTAATTCAGGAAACATCGGCAACGATAAGCAGCGGCTGTTTATGTCTACTGTCACAGGCACCGCTATATTGTCGTATTGGCCTTTAAATAAAGGTTGTTTATGAATCGGCAGAGGATAATAAATGGCAGAAGCAATGTCGTGTTCACGCAAAGCTTGTTGAATTTTGTCGCGTTGCGGGTGCAAAATTGTATACTGATGATAAATATGTTTGCCATCGGCTTGCTCAGTGGGCACGGTGACAAGGTCAGCTAATTGCTCGGCATACATGTTTGCCGCCTTGGCTCGCGCTTGGTTAAATGCATCAATATGTTTTAGTTTTACCCGTAACACGACCGCTTGAATTTCATCTAGCCGGCTATTGTAGCCCAGCTTTTCATGATGGTAGCGGGTGTAGCTGCCATGATTGCGCAAGGCAATTAAGTCTTTATACACAGCATCATCGTTGGTGCTCACCAAGCCGCCATCTCCAAAGCATGATAAGTTCTTGCTAGGGTAAAAACTAAAGCAACCCGCATCACCAAACGAGCCCGTTTGCTTTTCTTGCCAAGTAGCGCCAAAAGACTGCGCGCAATCTTCAATGACCTTTAAATCATGCTGTTTGGCAAAAGCCATTAAGCTATCCATTGCCACAGGGTTGCCGTATAAATGCACGGGCAGAATCGCTTTAGATTTTTCAGTTAGCAACGTTGCTAGCTGGGCTAAATCCAAGTTGAAATTGTTAGCCTCAATGTCAATAAACACCGGCGTGGCGCCACAATATAAAATGGCCTCCACCGTGGCAATAAAGGTAAAAGAGGGCGTAATGACTTCATCGCCCGGGCCCACGCCACAGGCGCGCAATGCCAAATGCAATGCATCGGTGCCAGAGGCAACCGCAACGGTGTGTTTCACCCCTAAATAATCGGCACACTCTTGCTCAAACGCTTGCACGTTAGGCCCCAAAACATAATGCGCATTATCCATAGCCGCGCACACAGCGGGCTCAATTTCACTTTTGAGATTTTGGTATTGTTGTTTTAAATCCACCATGGGAATAGACATTTTACACTCCTACTGCAGCAGTAATTTGTTCGGCGATGGCTAAGGCATTTTTGCCTGCTTCACCCGAAACAGGTGAAGGCGAGCCGGTTTGAATGGCCTGAATAAACGCAGAAATTTCAGCCATGATGGCGTCACCTTCTGGAAATTCTAGGGTTTGCATTTTAATATCAGGGATGCCGGGGTACATTTCACCTTCGCCTTTGCGATACACCGAGCAGCTTTTATCTTGCAAGTTAACCGACAGGTAAGCATCTTCTTGAAAAATACGCATCATGCGCTCTTTTTTAGTGCCTGCACGGCTGGCGGTAACATTGGCCACCGCACCATTGGTAAATTCAATGCGTGCATTGGCGATATCAATTTCATGCGACAAAATGGGTGCGCCGTTAGCGGCAATAGAGGCAATGGGCGCGCCCACTAAGTAACTGATTAAATCAATATCATGAATCATCAAATCCAGCACCACATTCACATCTGCGCCGCGCAAAGTGAAGGGCGCAATGCGATGTGATTCTATAAATTTAGGTTCATGTAAAATATCGCTAAGCGCCAGCACAGCGCTATTGAAGCGTTCTAAATGCCCCACCTGAATTAGCACATTACGTGCCTTAGCAAGGCTGATTAACGCCTCGGCCTCAGCCACTGTGGTGGTGATAGGTTTTTCAATTAAAGTGTGAATACCATGCTCAAGGCAAAATTCAGCCACTTGATAGTGTAGTTTGGTAGGGGTCACAATGCTGACCGCATCCACTTTGCCCACTAAATCATGGTAATTAGCAAATGCCGGACAGCCCACTTCGGCTGCCACAGTCTGCGCTTGGTCAAGATTTGCATCCACCACAGCTACCAGCTCTGCTTCGTTTAAAGCTGCGTATTTCTGTGCATGAAACCGCCCCAAATATCCAACGCCAATAACGGCACAACGTAATTTTTTCATGAGCAGATGTTCGCATAAGGCCTGCACAAAAGCAAGGTTGCTGCGTGTTAGATTAGACGTTTTACCACAAGGCAAACAGATTACACCGCTCGTCGGGTAGTAATTTTCAGCTTTCTAATAGCTTGTACCTAACGTATATTATCTCAGGTTCTAGCATATACTCGCAGCGAATGAAATTTCGGCATTTCTGACTTATAAATTTGTGCCAGGTAAAACCCTCTTTCGCGCGCAATATATTTAATATTACTCAAGATGCTTCTATCTGGCACAAATTTCGTTGCCATACACAGCTAAATTTCCTTCGCTACGAACATAGATTCTCTTAATACTGCGATAAGTTTTAGTTGTTATTATGAGTTTAGATAATAAAACAGTTTTTGAATAGACTGAGGGACAAAATAAATGACATTAGCTGAGCTGATAGATATTATCTACGCTGAGCGCTTTTTACCTAATGAAGCACTTTTCCTTAAAGTTATAACTGCTGCAAGTAATAGTGAGCTAGGTCAAAAAAAAGTTAATACTAATTTCAGTTTTGCTCTTATCCTAATGTATAATTTTGTGCGCCTCAATTACACATCTTGTATTGAAGCGTTACAGTCTTCAGGTGTATTGATGGAGCTTGGAGTTGACTTAAGTGCGGCAATACAGCTGACAGCAACTCAATGTACTACTTTGGCCTTAACGGCTGCGCATCATAATGCTCCTGCTGCATTACAAAAGTTATCTGAGTCTGGCGTTGATTTAAGTGCGCGAATACATATTACAGATACTCAATGGAGTACTGCTGCCATACAGGCTGCGCATCATAATGCTCCTGCTGCATTACAAAAGTTGTCTGAGTCTGGCGTTGATTTAAGTGCGCGAATACAGGTGACAGATACTCAATGGACGACTGCTGCCGTACAAGCTGCGTGTTCTAATGCTCCTGATGCATTACAAAAATTATTTGAGCTTGGCGTTGATTTAAATGCGCGAATACAGTTGTCAGATACTGAATGGACCTTTGTTGCCTCACAGGCTGCGTATCAGAATGCTCCTGCTGCATTACAAAAATTATTTGAGCTTGGCGTTGACTTAAGTGCGCGAATACGGATTACAGATATTGAATGGACTACTGCTGCCTTACAGGCTGCGTATTATAATGCTTCTGATGCATTACAAAAATTATCTGAGCTTGGCGTAGATTTAAGCGCGCGAATACGGATTTCAGATACTCAATGGACTACTGCTGCCGTACAGGCTGCGTGTTCTAATGCTCCTGCTGCATTACAAAAATTATTTGAGCTTGGCGTAGATTTAAGTGCGCGAATTCAACTGACAGCCACTGAAACAATGACTGCTGCTTTAATGGCTGCGCATCATAATGCTCCTGCTGCATTACAAAAATTATTTGAGCTTGGCGTTGATTTAAGAGCCCGAGTGCAGGTGACAGCTAACTGGGATTGCTCTCCAGCTCTTCTGGCTGCAATGAATAATCATCATAAAGCTTTGAATTTTTTACTTGAAAAATATCCATTACTTGAGGCCGGTCTTGAGGCGCGATTTTTCTCTTATAAGTCGACTCCTCAATTTGCGGCGATGATGTACCGTTTCATATTTCAGCAACGTACACGCATAAGTTTGCCACATCAGCTTGTGCAATCAGAAGAGGTTAGTGAATATATTGCTTTGTTCAACGAGTTATGGGAGCTGTTAGGCGGGCTATCCTCTATCTATAATATGGCTAACAAGCAGCTTGCCGGGCCTCCTTTACATGAGGATGTGCGCAGAATAATTGCTGACGGTGTCGTTATGACCAAATTATCTCGTGGGTTAACAGGTGAGCAGCTAGCAAAAACCCTTGGACAAGTGCGTGCTGATATGGTCGACGCTTCAGCCGACATGTCACAGTTGGTGGTGATTGAGCGGTTGATGATTTATTACTTATGGACATTATCAACAAAAAAAATTATGCAGGGCTTTGCCAATGGGGCGGTTGAGTTTAAGAAGATAGGTGATCTGATTGCACGTAATGTTCAAGCGCAATATGGTCGAAATTACATTAACGCTGAGCAGCGTCAGGCCATTTACAACGAGGCATTAGAGTTAATGGGCCGTTTGGGTTGGCAATCATTTAATGGTTTAAATTTTGATGAGCTCTTCGAGCTTCCAGAGGGAGAAGCTATACCCCCTCAAGCCCGTGTTTACAGGCGAATAACAGAGTTACAGGGGGAGCAAGAAGCGGGGTATAGCTATGACCCAGTACAATTCTCTTTTGCAAGCTCGCTTTACAATTATTGGCTTAGTGCGAAGAGGGTGGGTATGGAAGAGAGGAGTGACCCGCGCATTCGCCTTAATAGGCTTGAGCTAATCATCCACCTAATAAAGTTATACAGCATACCGCTGCCAGAAAAAACAGCGGCAGGAGATATTATCTTGCCAGACTGGACGCGAGAGCTAGCTTCATTCGCTGAGCTTAATTATCAAACTATGTCGAAGTTTATGAGTCGTATTGCCACGGCTCAAGTTCAACAGCTCACAATAGAGTGATATGAGGCAAAGGGCCTGCGCTGTACACCTGACTCTAGCAGTGGGTAATGATTTTTGACAAGGTTTGAGCTAGCACTATGTTTCATTCGCTGCGCTCCTCGCAAAGATGTCCGGGAGGCAATGCAATGATTTAAAACTTTTCTAGTTGTATGTAGTACATTTTTTAAAACGCGTTCGCTCTGGTTGATTTAAGATCAATGTCGTACTGTTAAGTTTAACTTAATCTTTTGTTGGTATATTGCTAAACAAGAATAAGCTGACAAGCCAGAACTGATTGAGTCATCATCGAAGTAGCTGTTCAAATTTGAGGCAAAATCGCCCTTTATGCTTATTCAAAAAATAATAACCCCAGAGGAACTAGATATGAAAAAAATAATAATTTTAACTTTGTTAAGCCTAACTGCCGGCCTAAGCTACGCACAAGATTCAACTTTATACGTACAGCAAGCCAAATCGGCCATTTTTGCCCCCGCAGGCGAGCATTGCTATCACTTGACCTTGTTTAAGCCTAAGCACAACATCTTGTTTTTTACCGAAGCCAAGCCACGCCGTTTTGGCTTTCGCAGCCCTGAGCAAATGTTTTCGGCTTGGCCGGCTACAAAAGCCAACATCAAAGGCGGATTTGTTTCCAACACGGTAGCAGGTCATGAGAAGCGTTATGAATTTAGCATTAGTGAGCCGGCTTATAATAAAGTCTCGGATCGTATTAACTATAAAGTGTGTAGCCTAGCAAAACAAGCCTTCACGCCGATTAGCAACCAAGTGTTAAACAATGTTGCGGTTTTTATTGATCCGTTTCAAAATTGAGTTAAGCTAAGTTCTCTATAGCGGCATTGATGACGAGATTGCCACGTCGCTACGCTTCTCGCAACGACGGTAGCGTGTGTTGGACAATATCCTTGTGGTTTTAACGAGGTGTGGCAATTTTTACGTTTAGGAGTTGCTCACTTGACACAATTACTCATAGCCGGTGTAGATGAAGTCGGCCGTGGCCCGCTCGCAGGCCCTGTTGTTACGGCAGCCGTGATTCTTGACCCCAACCATCCTATCGAAGGCTTGGCCGACTCCAAAAAACTCTCCCACAAGCGTCGCGCTATTTTAGCCGAGCAAATCAAAATCCATGCACTAGCTTGGTGTATTGCGCGTGCTGAAGCGCATGAAGTGGATGAGCTCAATATCCACCACGCAACCTTGCTGGCCATGAAGCGCGCGGTAGAGGGTTTAAGCATTGCCCCCCAGCACGCCATGATTGATGGTAAATTTTGCCCCGACTTAGCTTGCACTGCAGAAGCGGTGATTAAAGGCGACTCTAAAGTGCCTGCTATTAGTGCTGCGTCCATTATTGCCAAAGTGGCCCGTGACAGCGAAATGCACCAAATGCATGAGCGCTATCCCGAATATGGCTTTGATCGCCATGTGGGCTATCCCACTAAGCTGCATCTTGCGATGTTGCAAGAGCATGGCATCACGCCGCTGCATCGTCGCTCGTTTGGGCCGGTGAAGAAGCTCTGCATAGCAGAAGGGTGCTGATGTAACTAACCTGTTACAATTTTGTTTGCTCTTGTCCTGGTAGCCTTAGGTTATTTAGGTTAAAATTTTCACTTGTATTAATCCACCTCGACTCAATTTAAGGAAAACTCAAGAATGAAAAAAATTAGCTTACTGTTGTTATCAGTCCCCGTTTTATTAGCCTTAACAGGTTGTGTGCCATTAGGCCCACCAAGCACTATCTTGCCAATGGGGGGGAATAACTTCCAAGCCATTACTAGCACAAGCTCTAGAACACAAGCGTATGAAGCTTCTTTGAACAATGCCACTAAGCAATGCACACAAGAGCATAAAAGCATTGTTGTTGTGAATTCGAAGTACAAATATACTGGCCCTAACCAACAGCAAGAAATGACTACTGGTGCAATTGGCGCGGTTGCCAGTATCTTGTCACACGGACATAGTGGTGATGATGCTGACAATGGTAACGAATACCATGAAGTAACACTTAAGTTTAAGTGTGTTAACTAAATAAGCGTTTGTTAAATTAAGACAAACCAAAACACCCGCTCTTATTTTAGGCGGGTGTTTTTTTATGTGTAATGATCTCTCCACCCAGTAAGCTAATTCGCTTCAACCCCAAAAATGTGCTCTAATACTGTCCTATGACACCTCAATTTGTACATTTGAATCTGCATACAGAATTCTCCCTAATCGACAGCACGTTGCGTATTAAACCGCTGATGCAAGCTTGCGCGGCAGGTAATATGGCGGCGGTGGGGGTGAGCGATCAGCAAAACCTATTTGGGCTGGTGAAATTCTATAAAGCGGCGCGTAGTGCGGGCATTAAGCCTGTGATTGGCGCGGATTTATGGTTAACCAATCCTGCTGATGCCAAACATCCTTTTCGTTGTATCTTATTGTGTAAAGACAACAAAGGCTATCTCAACCTTACCGAGCTAGTCTCACGTGCGTATACCGAGGGTCAAGACTCTGGACGGCCGCTCATTGAGCGTAGCTGGTTGCCAGGACACACCGAAGGCTTATTGATGTTATCTGGTGCGCAATTTGGTGATGTGGGCCAAGCAATTTGTGCCGGTAAATTTGATCATGCCAAAAAACTCGCCCAGCGATGGGCCGAATTGTTTCCCGATAGTTACTATTTAGAGCTACAGCGAGTAGGGCGTGAGAATGAAGCGTTTTATATCCAGCAAGCCTTGCAAATAGCAGAGCAGTTAGATTTGCCGGTAGTGGCCACGAATGCAGCCCGGTTTTTAGAAGCATCAAATTTTAGTGCACACGAAACGCGCGTGGCGATTCATGATGGTTACACGCTAAGCGACCCACGCCGTCCGCAAAATTATACGCCGCAACAATATTTGCGCAGCCCAGAAGAAATGCAAACCTTATTTGCCGATATACCTAGCGCGATTACCAACACCGTAGAAATTGCTAAACGCTGTAACATGACGGTGAATTTGAGCAAAACCTTCTTACCCAATTTCCCCATACCAGAGGGCATGACTACCGAAGAGTATTTTTCTAAAATCTCTAATGAGGGTTTGACGGGACGTTTAGATAGGCTGCTCGACAAATCTGCCCCCGATTATGCAGAGCAAAAACAAGCTTATGATGAGCGGTTGCAGATTGAACTAGACGTGATTAATGAAATGGGTTTTCCCGGTTACTTTTTAATTGTGGCCGATTTTATTCAATGGGCAAAAGACAACGATGTGCCGGTTGGCCCCGGGCGGGGTTCTGGCGCAGGCTCGTTAGTGGCCTATGCCATGAAAATTACCGATTTAGATCCTTTAGAGCACGGTTTACTGTTTGAGCGTTTCTTAAACCCAGAACGCGTTTCAATGCCCGATTTTGATATCGACTTTTGCATGGAAGGGCGCGACCGCGTGATTGAATATGTGTCAAAAACGTACGGCAAAACCGCTGTGTCACAAATCATTACCTACGGCACCATGGCGGCCAAAGCGGTCGTGCGTGATGTTGGCCGCGCGCTGGGGCATCCTTATGGCTTTGTTGATAAACTGGCAAAATTAATTCCGTTTGAAATTGGCATTACCTTAACCAAGGCGTTACAGCAAGAGCCACAATTAGCAGAACGCTACCAACATGAAGATGAAGTCAGTGACTTATTAGATCTAGCCATGAGCCTAGAAGGCTTAACACGAAATGTGGGCAAGCATGCTGGGGGTGTAGTGATTGCCCCGTCAAAGCTCACCGATTTCACCCCTGTCTACACAGAAAGTAATGGCGCAAGCTTGGTAAGCCAGTTTGATAAAGACGACGTAGAAGGCGTTGGCTTGGTGAAGTTCGACTTTCTAGGCTTGCGCACCTTAACCATTATTGATTGGGCTATCAAAGCCATCAATGTTCACCGCGCTTTAGTGCGCGAAGAGCCACTTGATATTACCCGCATAGCGGTGGACGATAAAAAAACCTTTGATTTACTCAAAGCGTACAACACCACGGCGGTGTTTCAATTAGAATCGCGTGGCATGAAAGATTTGATTAAACGCCTACAGCCCGATTGCTTTGGCGACATTGTGGCGTTGGTGGCGTTATTTCGCCCTGGGCCCTTACAGTCTGGCATGGTCGATGATTTTATCGACCGCAAGCACGGCCGCGCCAAAGTAGAATATCCACATCCGGCATTGGAAGAGATTTTAGAAGAAACTTACGGTACCATTTTGTACCAAGAACAAGTGATGCAAATTGCACAAATTTTAGCGGGTTACTCACTCGGCGGCGCGGATATTTTACGCCGGGCAATGGGCAAGAAAAAACCTGAAGAAATGGCCAAGCAACGCATTGTGTTTATGAAGGGTGCCATTGAAAATGATGTTGACGCCAAAAAAGCAGAACAAATTTTTGACCTAATGGAAAAATTTGCCGCGTACGGTTTTAATAAATCACATTCGGCCGCTTATGCTTTATTATCTTATCAAACTGCTTGGTTAAAAACTCATTACCCGGCTGAGTTTATGGCGGCCGTGTTATCGTCTGATATGGACAACACCGATAAGGTAGTCACTTTTTTTGATGATGCAAAAGAGCAGGGCATAAAGATTATAGCCCCTGATGTTAACAGCAGTATTTATAAATTTACCGCTACCACCAGCGGCGAAATTGTTTATGGCTTGGGCGCGGTGAAAGGCGTGGGTGAGTCGGCATTAGACTCTATAATAGAAGATAGAAATACCAACGGGCCGTTTCAAGATTTGTTTGAACTTTGCCAGCGGATTGATCTGCGCAAAGCCAATAAGCGCGT
>JAWUVP010000043.1:0-18260 GCA_034112285.1 Gammaproteobacteria bacterium | reverse complement strand
GCCACAGCAGCTTCAAAGGCTTTATCGATGCCGCGCTTTAAATCCATTGGGTTTAAACCGGCTGCAACCGCTTTCATGCCTTCGTAGACAATAGCTTGAGCTAATACGGTGGCTGTTGTGGTGCCATCACCCGCGATGTCAGACGTTTGCGAAGCAACTTCTTTCACCATTTGAGCGCCCATGTTTTCAAACTTGTCGCTTAACTCTATTTCTTTAGCGCCACTCACACCATCTTTAGTGATAGTCGGCGCACCGCAAGATTTATCTAATACTACGTTACGACCTTTAGGGCCTAACGTTACTTTTACCGCATTTGCTAAAATGTTAACGCCTTTGACCATACGGCCTCGTGCGTCATCACCAAATCGAATTTCTTTTGCTGACATGTTATTTCCTCTACTATTAACCAATTACACCCATGATGTCATCTTCACGCATCACGATAAGTTCTTCATTATCAATGGTTACTTCCGTGCCGGCATATTTGCCAAATAACACTTCTTCACCAACCTTGACATCTACCGGACGAACATCGCCGTTGTCTTGGATTTTACCTGTGCCAACTGCGAGTACTTCACCGCGGCTAGGTTTTTCGCCCGCCGAACCAGGAAGCACGATTCCACCAGCACTGGTGGTTTCTTCTTCTTGGCGACGGATCACTACACGATCATGTAATGGACGTATTTTCATTTTCAGTTTACTCCTACCGATTGTTTATCTAAGTTACTTAAATTAAAGCGCGTTTAATCATGCTCTTTAAAATCACCTTCAAAAGTTCTACCTTTGTGAATGCTTTCATTGCTTGGTTTTTTGGGTTTTGCACTGCTTTTGGTCTTACCCAGCAAACGCAACACCATATGGCGCACCGCAGGCAAAAAGCACAACACACCTAAAATATCTGTAAAAAATCCGGGAATAATAAAGAGTATGGCGGCAAACATAACCCGTGGGCTATCGGCCAAATCTGCGGCGTTGGGCTTTTGGCCGCTGCGCGCTTTTTGCATCATAATGTTGGCGGCATTCAACCCTTCGCGGCGCAACAAGCTAATGCCAAAGACCATGGAGGCTATCAACCACACTAACATCCAGCCGGTGCCAATCAGATCGGCCACCCACACGAAGCCTGCAATTTCTAAGCAAAGCCAGATAAGGAAAAACCATTTTATTATAGAACCTCGGGGCATGTTGTCTCTTTGAGTGTGGTCTTGTAAACTGTGCAACCTATATGTAGATTAGCGACGGATATTTCAAGAGGCATTGATGAAAAAAACCCTTATATTACTTATTAATTTGTTGCTGGCTTGGCAAACGCTGTTTGCGGCGCCCGTCTCGCCCAAACAAGCTTTCGTATTATCGGCCAAAGTAGCAGAGCGCCACTTATTGTTACACTTTGATATTGCCCCTGATTTTCAGCTGTATCGCCAGCGTATCAACCTGAAAATGTTAAAAGCAAATCCCGTGAGCCTAGGCTACATGCCTCTGCCAGCGGGGATTGCGCAGCATGATAGCGTGTTGGGGGATTATCAAGTTTACCGCCATGGCCTTGATCTGGCCGTGCCCTTACAGGGCTACCAAGCGGGAGAATTTCAGGTGCAAGTCGATTTTCAGGGCTGCTCGCAAGCAGGTTTTTGCTACCCACCGGCACGACGCGTGTTAACCGTACAATTATCGGCCTTTGGTGCGCAAGTGGCCAACATAGAAGCCGTGCCCTACCAAGCGCCTGCTGCAACATCCAACATCGCGGCTTCACCGGTTTGGTGGCTGAGCTTGCTCACTTTCTTTGGCTTGGGGTTATTGCTGGCCTTTACTCCGTGCGTATTACCCATGCTGCCGATTTTATCGGGCATTATTGTTGGCAAGGAACGCAGTTTGCGCCAAGCGTTTGGCTTGTCATTAAGCTATGTGTTGGGCATGGCGATAGCCTATGCAGCGGCCGGGCTATTAGCGGGCTTGCTGGGCACTCGCCTACAAGCTGCTTTACAAACACCCGTGGTCATTGGCGTGTTTGCCTTATTTTTTGCGCTACTCGCTCTTTCGTTATTCGGTGCCTTTGATTTACAACTACCGCAAAGCTGGCGCAATAAGCTCTATGGCGCCAGCCAACGACAAACCCGCGGCTCTTATTTTGGTGTTGCGCTCACCGGCATGCTTTCTATTCTAGTGGTATCACCCTGCATTAGCGCGCCGTTAGTGGCGGCGCTGGCCTATTTAAGCCAAAACCATAACGTTTTGCTAGGCGGGCTAAATTTATTTGTCATGGGCTTGGGCATGGGCTTACCGTTATTGCTTATTGCCCTGCTCGGCAACCGCTTTTTGCCCAAAGCAGGCCTGTGGATGATACGCGTCAAGCAAGTGCTGGGCGTATTAATGTTGGTAACCGCTATTTGGATGCTCTATCGAATACTACCAGGCTGGGTGTGCTTAATCTTGTGGGGCATATTAGCCATGGGCAGCGCCATTGGCCTAGGCATGTTTCAGTTTGCCAAATTTACTCAGCGTAATATTTTTTGGTTCGCGTTGTTATGGATGGGATTTTTATACGGTGCGGTGCTCATAACCGGAGGCGTGTTAAAAAACGTTAACCCTCTGCACCCACTGCATTCAGAGCAGCAACAATCCCTGCACTTTGTTCCCATTAGTAGCACGGCTGAGCTACAACAAGCGTTAGCCAAAGCCCACGGCAAACCGGTGCTAGTCGATTTTTATGCCGATTGGTGTGTGTCGTGTAAGTTGCTAGAACGTAATGTGTTTGCGCAAAAAACAGTGCAACAAGCACTGCAAGGCGCGGTGTTGTTACGCGTGGATGTAACCCACAATAATAGCCATAATCGTGCGCTACAAAATAACTTAAACGTTTATGCACCGCCCACTGTGATTGTTTACGACACACAGGGGCGCGAAGTGGCCCGCCTAGTCGGTGAATTTTCTAAAGCGACCTTGGTTAAAGCGATTAGCGCTCCCTTCGGCGCGTCGTTGCGAGGAGCGTAACGACGCATTTTTTTTAAACGAATAAAATCAGTAAAGATATACACTCCCTTACAAATCTAATAAGCGCTTACCGACAACATGACCGGATTTATAGTGCGTTTGCCCTACGCCCTCAGGCAGGGTAAGATCATCTAAATTAAATTTATATAAAATTTATTTAGAACCATTCTGCTTGGGCTTGATCATTTTTAACACAAATTTTTCGAGAAAGTCTGTTACGTTTGAAAATTGAAGCTGTAAAGTTTATAAAAATTATTTTTTAGGGCATCAAAGCCTCTAAAACTTTTATTGTTCGCTACATCTTTTGTATTTGTCACAAAACAAGCTACTGATTCAGTAAAATTCTTTATTAACCTTATAGTTTTGTTTATTTATAAAACAAACTCCACGACATGCATTCAAATACATTTTAATGAGATTAAGTTAAGATTCGGTTGCCCTGCGCCCTCAGGCAGCCCTTGCGGTATTACAAAGCTTCGGGTATGCTGCGGCTAAGAATTTATCGGTTGCGCAGCTAAAGCAAACCGACACTATAAATAATAATAAAATCTGGACAGCCCCATGTATCTAACTCATCTAACTTATAAAGATTGTAATTACTACCCCGACTTAAATAATGACCGTGTTTTTTTGTGTGATAACGCTTTACAAGTCAGATTGGAAAACACTTTTGGGGGTCGCGGAAAAACCGACATTATAATTCATGGTGAATATAACTCAGACAAGATTAGCCCAGCTTTACTTCGCGCATTAGAGACAACGCGCTCTGTTAATGATGTAGTTTTGATTGAACCAACAACAGAGCTGCTAGCAAAAATTGCTCCCTCAATTTGTAAGAATAAAGAGATTGAGCGAATAAAAGTTGGTTGTAAGGACTCTAGTGCAGATAAACAGCTTTCAATTTCTGGATTTTTCCCTGAACGCATCGTCATGTTTGATCAAAATGCTGTGCCTGAGCGTTACTGGATTAACACAGGTTTTCAAATCGAGATTGAAAGGCTACCATTCCCCCCTGCTTCTCCCAAAACACAAAGGGCTGTGCCCATTGCCGACCCAGCGCCAATAATAATGACTATTGATGCACTAGAAGAAAAAATGCGTGGATTAGTATTGATTGATAAGGTGGCATTACCTCGCGAATCAAAACTTGCAGCAGGCATTTATAGGGCCCAGGATAGCTCAAAATATTTTGTGTTTTGCCGAAGTATAGTGGGCACTAGACCGTTTATGAATATCTGTGCCACAAAACATGAACCTAAACTTATACGCAATGCAAGTGGTGAAATCCACATCGGTAGAATTCAAGTGGGTCCAACCCCCGCTGACTACATTGACCTATGTTAACTATAAACCTAATTTAATGTCGCTCCATTAGCTAGGATTATAGTTAACATAGATATGTTGGCCACTCTTGTTCACTTATAGCGGTAACAATCCTACTAGACAAGCCTAAAAAATTACTGCACAATTCACTCTATTGGCTAGTTCCTACTAAATTATCGGAAATTAGCGACGCATTATCAACAAATCGCGACAAATTGAGGTCAGCATGGACATACGTAAAGTACGCAAACTAATCGAACTAATCGAAGAAACCGGCGTTGCCGAAATTGAAATTCACGAAGGTGAGGAGTCTGTGCGTATTAGCCGCTATTCGCCGCAAATGCCTGCCAATAACCAGGTGATGGCACCTGTTTTGCCCCAAGTGACGCTAACGCCGGCTCCAGCAGCTGAAGCCCCAGTGGCGAAAGAAGAAGATGGCATTAGTGGCCACATTTTGCGCTCACCAATGGTCGGCACGCTTTATCTTTCACACGCGCCTGAAGCCGACCCGTTTGTTAGCGTGGGCGATCGCGTCAATGCCGGTGACACTATCTGTATTATTGAAGCCATGAAAATGTTTAACCAAATTGAAGCCGATGTTTCTGGCACCATTAAAGCGCGCATTGTGCAAAATGGCACCGCGGTAGAATACGACCAACCTTTATATATTATTGAAGAAGATTAACCATGGCAAAAGTAATACCTAAAGCCATTAAAAAAATCGTGATTGCCAACCGTGGCGAAATTGCCTTGCGCGTATTGCGCGCCTGTAAAGAAATGGGCATTAAAACCGTCGCCATTTATTCCACCGCCGACCGTGACTTGCAACATGTTTTACTTGCTGACGAAGCCGTGTGTATTGGTCCCGCCGCCGCGAGCGAAAGCTATTTAGACATTCCCACCATTATTAGCGTGTTGGAAGTCACCGATGCGGATGCGGTGCACCCAGGCTACGGTTTTTTATCCGAGCGGGCTGACTTTGCAGAGCAAGTAGAAAGCAGTGGCTTTATTTTTATTGGCCCCACGGCAAATTCTATTAATTTATTGGGCGATAAAATTTCTGCCAAAAAAATTATGAACGAAGCTGGCGTGCCCACAGTGCCCGGCACAGATAAGGCTTTAGGCAAAGACGATAAAGCCAACCTAGCCTTAGCGCAAGAAACCGGCTACCCCATTATGGTTAAAGCCTCTGGCGGCGGCGGCGGGCGCGGCATGCGCGTGGTGCACAATGAAGCGGCGTTATTAAATGCTATTTCTATGACCCGCAAAGAAGCCAAAGCAGCCTTTGGTAACGACACGCTTTACATGGAAAAATTCTTAGAAAATCCACGCCACATTGAATTTCAAGTGTTGGCCGATGAACACGGTAATGCCATACATTTAGGTGAGCGCGATTGCTCGGTGCAACGTCGCCACCAAAAAGTTATTGAAGAAGCACCAGCCGTTGGCATTAGCGACAAAATCCGCAAAAAAATTGGTGATAAGTGTGTAAAAGCCTGCAAGCAAATTGGTTATCGTGGTGCGGGCACGTTTGAATTTTTATATGAAAATGGTGAGTTTTATTTTATTGAAATGAACACGCGCTTGCAAGTTGAGCACCCAGTTACTGAAATGATCACCGGCATTGATTTGGTTAAAGCACAAATTCGCATTGCTATGGGTGAGGAATTAGACTTTAAACAAGAAGATATTAAATTCACCGGCCATGCTATTGAGTGTCGTTTAAATGCGGAAGATCCACAAAATTTCACACCTTGCCCTGGCACTATCGAGCAATACCATGCGCCAGGCGGCCCTGGTGTGCGGGTTGATTCACACATTTATAGCGGCTACAAAGTGCCACCGCAATATGATTCAATGATTGGCAAACTAATCGCCCACGCTGAAGACAGAGATTTTGCCTTAAGCCGCATGCGCAATGCCTTGGATGAAATCGCGATTAACGGTATTAAAACCAATATCCCCCTGCATAAAAAAATTATGGATTCAGGTATGTTTAAAACCGGTGGGGTGAGCATTCATTATTTGGAACATAAATTACAAAAAGCGTAAACTGATAAGCTGGTCGCGATTAACGTCGCGACATAGCGTATATTTTCTCAATAGATAAAAATAGCAGCCAGCACATTTCATGTTATCATCACCGCATGTCATGGCAGCAACTACATTTTATTATTCCCGCAGAGCAAGTCGAAATTTTTGAAGAAGAATTGCTCGCAAAAAATGCGCTGTGCATAACCTTAGAAGACGCTGAAGACGAGCCCTTATTTGAGCCGGCTCTCGGCGCAACCCCCTTATGGAACAAAACCAAAGTCACCGCATTGTATGGCTTAAGTGCTGACCTGCGCCGTGTTGCCAGCGAAATGCAAGATTTACATCCAGGGCAAACACTCAATGTACGCAGTGAAGTGTTGGAAGAGCAAGATTGGGAACGCGCTTGGTTACAATATTTCAAACCACTGCAATTTGGAGAGAAGCTCTGGGTTGTGCCCAGTGGTTATGACATTCCCGACCCCGATGCCTGTAATTTATTTTTAGATCCTGGCCTTGCCTTTGGCACCGGCACGCACCCAACCACAGCAATGTGTTTGCGCTGGTTGGCCACGCATGATGTGGCAGGCAAAACCGTGATTGATTATGGCTGTGGCTCCGGCATATTGGCTATTGCCGCCTTATTATTAGGCGCAGCAGACGTTTGGGCCATTGATTATGATCCGCAAGCGTTAACCGCCACGCAAAATAACGCCGAACGCAATAACATTGATTTCACCAAGCTGCATTGCGGCCATAACGACGACTTGCCTGAAGATTTTAAAGCCGATATTGTGGTGGCGAATATCTTAGCCAATCCGCTCATTAGCTTAGCCCCGCTACTCGCGCAAACCATTAAGCCATTAGGCCATATTGTGCTCTCCGGCATTCTTGCGCCACAGGCTGAAGATGTGCGCTCGGCTTATCAACCCTACGTCAACTTTCAGCCCGACACGGTAACAGAAGACTGGATTTGTATGCATGGTCTAAAATAACACCGTCCTGTATACTTCATTTATGAAAATTGGCCCATACCAACTTAGCAACAACATTATTCTCGCCCCCATGGCCGGTGTAACCGATTGGCCTTTTCGCAGCCTTTGCGCACGCATGGGAGCCGGCATGGTGGTGTCAGAAATGATGAGTGCCAATCCAAAATTACGTGATACACAAAAATCAATGTGGCGCGGCGCCAGCCACGCCGAAGAAAACGTGTTGCGCAGTGTGCAAATAGCCGGCGGCTGTCCCAAAGAAATGGCCGAAGCAGCAAAATATAATGTTGATAAAGGCGCGCAAATTATTGACATCAACATGGGTTGCCCTGCCAAAAAAGTGAATAAAAAAGAGGCGGGCTCAGCACTACTAAAAAACGAAAAGCTAGTAGCCTCAATATTAGAAAGCGTTGTTGAGGCAGTCGATGTGCCGGTTACGTTAAAAATTCGCACCGGATGGGACCCTGAAAATCGCAATGGTGTACACATTGCACAGCTGGCTGAGGCAGCCGGCATTCAAGCTTTGGCAGTTCATGGCCGAACTCGAACAGACAAATATAAAGGAAATGCCGAGTACGAAACCATAAAAGCCATTAAAAAAAGCGTCAAAATCCCCATTATTGCCAATGGAGACATAAATTGTGCGCAAAAAGGCAAATATGTTCTTGAGTACACGGGGGCCGATGCTATAATGCTTGGACGCGCAGCTCAAGGTAGGCCGTGGATTTTTCAGGAAATCGCGCATTATTTACAAACCGGGGAGATACATCTTCCACCATCGAAAGATGAGGTTTACCACATAATGCATGAACACTTGGAAAATCTATATACTTTATACGGCCAAGTCATGGGGGTACGCATAGCCCGCAAGCACGTAGGTTGGTACAGTCAGCAACAAGAAAATGCTGCTGGCTTTAGAAGCGGGTTTAATCGTCTCGAGACATGCAAACAACAGTTGCAAGCGATACGCGAATTATTAGATTAATATTAAATGAGGAAGTTGCATGAACGCGCAAACTTTAGAAAGAACCTTCGGGGAAGCATCAACAGCAACCACAGCTGAACAAACAGTTCACCCTGTGATGAACCCAGAAAATATTATCACTGCAGAAATAAACACCACCAGCAAGCCTTTAAAAGATTGCGTTTTTTCTGCCATGAAAAATTACTACACCAACGTTGTTGGCAGCGAGCCTTCAGAAGTTTACGACATGTTATTGTCGCAAATTGAGCCGCCTTTATTGGAAACCACCATGGAATTTACCCGTGGCAACCAATCAAAAGCAGCGATCTTATTAGGTCTTAGCCGCGGCACGTTACGTAAAAAATTAAAAAGATACGGTTTAGATTAAAACCTAGCTTTTAAAAGAAACCCGGTACTTACCGTTAAGTATCGGGTTTTTTTGTTGCTGATAATTTAACATCGTCATTACAACCAGTAATAACCCAGCCTCACACATTAGAGGCGTTAACCCCATAAGGTACCACTCATGCTACGCGCCCTTCTTAGTGTTTCAGATAAAACCAATATCGTTGAATTTGCCGAGCAGCTTATCAGCTTTAATTATGAAATCCTCTCCACCGGCGGCACCGCCAAAGTGTTGCGTGACAACGGTATCAAAGTGATGGACGTTGCAGACTACACCGGCCACCCAGAGATGATGGATGGCCGGGTTAAAACCTTACACCCTAAAATTCACGGTGCCTTGCTAGGCCGGCGCGGCGTAGATGATGCCATCATGCAAGAATTTGCTATTACCCCCATAGATATTGTGGCGGTTAACCTGTACCCGTTCAAAGAAACGGTAGCCCAGCCCGATTGTGATTTAGCCGATGCGATTGAAAACATTGATATTGGTGGCCCCACCATGATTCGCTCGGCCGCAAAAAATTATCATACGGTATCTATTGTGGTTGATCCTGAAGATTACGCTGGCGTGGTAAACGAGCTAGCCATTAATAGTGCCGAAACCTCGCTGGCGATGCGTTTTGCGTTAGCACAAAAAGCTTTTGCGCACACCGCCTCTTATGACGCCGCCATTTCAAATTACTTAGGTTGCGTGCAAACCGAAACATCTTTCCCCAGCACATATACGATGCAATACCATTTGAAACAAATTTTACGTTACGGTGAAAACAGCCATCAAAAAAGTGCATTTTATACCGCTGAAATACAAAATGAAAACTGCATTAGCACCGCAAAACAATTAAACGGCAAAGCCTTGTCGTACAATAATATAGCCGACACCGATGCCGCCTTAAAATGTGTGAAACACTTTTACGACAAACCCACTTGCGTCATCGTCAAGCACGCCAACCCTTGCGGTGTAGCTGAAGCCGACACACAATTAGAGGCTTACCAACGCGCCTTTTCTACCGACAAAACGTCAGCCTTCGGCGGCATTATTGCTTTTAATCGCGAGCTAGAGGCCGACACCGCGCGCGTAGTTATCGATAATCAATTTGTTGAAGTTATTATTGCCCCCAGCGTGAGCGCCGCAGCACAAAAAATCGTGAGCGAGAAAAAAAATGTACGCTTACTGGTGTGCGGCGAATTGCCCAAGGACATCAGCCCTGAATTAGATTATAAAAAAGTCACCGGTGGATTGCTCATACAAGACAAAGATATCGCGCCGCTAAACACTGAAGATTTAAAAATCGTCAGCAAACGCCAGCCCACCTCAGCCGAGCTGCAAGATTGCCTGTTCGCTTGGCGCGTATGCCAATTTGTTAAATCCAATGCGATTGTTTATGCAAAAAACAACATGACCATAGGCATCGGCGCAGGGCAAATGAGCCGCGTGATTAGCGCCAAAATTGCCGCACTCAAAGCCAGCGAAGAAGGCTTGCAAGTGGCCGGCTCGGTGATGGCCTCCGACGCGTTTTTCCCCTTTCGTGATGGCATAGATGCCGCAGCTTCGGTAGGAATTGCCTGCATCATTCAACCCGGCGGGTCAATTCGTGATGATGAAATAATCGCCGCAGCAGATGAAGCCGATATTGCCATGGTATTTACCGGTATGCGGCACTTTCGCCACTGAATCGAGATATTAGACTTGTAGGCTGGCATTAATATTACCTTAAGGTCAAAACGCTATAGTAAGCATAACTTTTGCACCCTTTATGCGGACAAATGATAACATGCCCACACCGTTAGACAGCATAGATGTCCCTTCAAATCCTGAATTAGATTTTAGTTTTATAGAAATGCAAGCGGGCCAACCCTGTGTTGTCATCTGGGACTTTGAGGGGGGCATAACCAACCCACCGATTCCACTAGGAAATAACCCAGCCTATATTGGCACAGCTGCACTTAATAACAAAACCCTTGAAAAACAAGGAACCTATGTTTGCGAAGATCTTGAATTAAGAACTTATGAACAAGCCCGGCAAGTCATCCATCAACACACCTCTCTCAGACTCGCTTTACGAGTATTAAAAAAATGTGGCGCTATTAGCGTACTCAGCGCACCACAACTTTTACTTTACCAGAATCGACCTGACCATCGTGCACTTACAGACTCCCTTTACACTTATTTAAACGATGCCTTTCCAAACTTGGACATACCTTTACTCGAATATCCTCAGGACATTGAAAATTTTTTCTCATTAGATGATTTCATGGGTAAAAGATCATACCAGGAATTTCTTTATGATTATTATAGAAGAAATCACCCAAACAGTAAGCTAGCGTGGGTTGGAAAAAATGACCCACTGAAAGGTGTTAAAACAGAAGATTACACCTTCACTCAAGTAACCGATAAACCCAACCTACACGATTTGTTTAGAGTATTGCATAACAGTGTGGGGCTGACCGATGCGTTAAGCAATCTAACTGCCGATCTATGTGTACGTGATTCGTATTTAACGACTGCAGACATTGCATTATTCCATCAGCGCTTCAGGGCGAGTCGAAAACCCTTTGACTCCAGTTATTCGCAATGTCCTTACAAAGTAGAGGATATAGACGCCATTATAACCCCGCTCATAAAAGGATTATGCATCACTGATAAGCTCAACGTACGTCGAGAATTAATACTAATAAGAGGACGGCTCGTCAGAGCAGCGGTGCCCACCCTCTCTAAGGATGAAGCAAACCACCATTTAGAATCATTTGTAACGCTATGCGCAACAAGTTGGAATCTAAAGAATAGTACTGCTCCACCCTTAATATTGCAATTAATAAAGCAACTGAATCTCCCGCAATATGCTAAATGGAGAAAATTAATATCGGAGGCGTCTCCTTTAACTGAAAATCATCTAAAAGAGAGCCATTTAAGAGCTGAATCAGAAAAACGACTAAAAGAACGACGAAAAGCAATATTAATTGAGGCCATATTACAGCTCATCAACCTTACAAGTTCAGAAATGTCCCAGCTAAATGTAAGACTCTCTACATTAAGAGATCGCATTTCATTACTGTCTATAATTGAGGTTGAAACAAACATGGTCAAATATTTTCGTCAGCTAGTGGACGATATTATTTGTTTCAGTGCAAAGCCTTATTCAACAGCAGAGAGTACTAGTTCCGAGCTCTATCACAAAGCAGTTGATGCTAAATTAAGCGCACTTATGTCACACCTAAATAAACCGGAATTCAACAGCTTAAGAGCATTAAAAAAAGAAAATCCAAGCTCATTCCAAGAAAGTGACTTATGGACACTCCCCGCCTCGCCCAACATATTACAAAGGCAAATAAGAAAGCTTGTGTTGCACCTCATTAACGCATCACCTACAACCTCAGGCAGTGGAACACTTAAGCAGTTAAAAGAATTGTTAAAAGACATTGAAAACAATGACATTCTGTTCACAATAGAGCTTACAAAAACATATTTAGAAAAAATCGTAATCTGTCTTAATTGTTTAAAAGATTTTTATGTATTCCCAATAATTGCTGCTGAATATTCAAACAGCATACTTAAAAAATTAATAACTCAACTGCTAAAACTGCTAAATTTTGATGCCTACAATAATATAAAACAACTAATCATGGTAGATGATCACACACTAGAACGTACGGATTTAGAATTTTTCGTAAAAGGCATCACCTTTCCACCACCACCAGCGGTCGATAAAAAACAAATAACAGCTTTAAAATTTACAATCGTTAATCAGCTTATTTCAGCGCCCCGCGAAGAGGCAATTCATTATTTTCAACTAATGGAGAAACAACTTGAAAAAAGACCTGAGCAACTCTCTATCCGAAGAGCAACAATTTATTTGCAGCGACTCATAAAACTTTTCCTAGCTTGCAAAGGTGAGCTTCATATAACGCTAACAGATTTTAAAGAAGGAAATGGGTTTAAAGCACGAGGGTTGTTGCCTTCTCGCCCTAATCTAGCAACATTACGATTGCTAGCAACATTGAATTTACCCGTGCACTCTCGCTTACGGAAATTAATAACCGATGCCCCGCTCATTGATTCTGCTAATTTATACGCCCTTCCCACTCACCAGGCTCCACCCTACATTGATTTTTATGATTTACATGCCTTCGCCACTCAACAAATTGAGCCTTCTATTTTAGGGCGCCCAACTTAAAAAAGTAAAGATTAGTCGACACCATATGGTTATAATTAACATAACAAATAAAGGCCCATAAGAATGTATCTAGACCAGCAAAAACCAACCGTGGTAATTTGGAGTATTGATGATACGCTGTTTTTTAAAGCTGGAGCATGTCAAATTCCCTCTCTAAAATCACCACATTATGTTTGTAAGAATCTTAATTCTCACCGACCAGAACCATTAGTCATTCCTCATATGGTCTGGTTCCGATTAGTGTTTAAAATATTAGCTCAATGCGGTATCAAGTGTGTGTTAGCCTCGCCGCTTCTATCACAAGATTTAACCAAGGCCAAAAACCGAGTTAAAGTTGAGGCCCTTTACGCTGATTTGAAAACGGCCTTCCCTGATTTAGAAAACTCTATTATTCAAGGAGAGCGCTTAGAAGAAATTAAAGTTGATCATGCTACTGATTTAAATCATATTATTTCAATGCAATGTGACCATTACGCTAAAGAAAATCCTGACAATGTTATATGGGTTGGTGCTAACACAGACAATCAGAAAAACATTGAATTCAGTGGATGCAAATTTATACCCGCAACAACAGAGTTAGAACATTTATACCACGTATTAGAAGCCACCATTGGCCACTCAAGAGCCCTAAGTGAACTTAATGAAAGTCATGTTGACAAACATTTGACGTACAGTGATATCTTAACATTTCAAAAACATTTTTTTAACCAACCCGCAGTTATTTTTCATGGCTATTTAAAAAAACACCTACTAGATATAATAAAGACACTTTCTCCTTTCTTGCAAGTTAGTGCTAAACTCTATCCTAACGAAAGTAAACTGGCGACCTTAAAAGACAGTATTAGCAAAGTACAACTGCCCGCACTATCAGAATTTCAAGCAACGCTTTATTTGCAAAATTTAATTGTTATATGTGAAGCTAAAAATTATTTTGGCTCAGCACGTAAAATAATAAAGCCAGCAGCTCGAACAGACAAACTAATCCAAGAATTAAATCAACCTTGCTATCTGAATTGGAAAAAATTAATCACCCAACAAGCTGGCCATCTAAACTATGACCATTTGTTAGTATTCGCGTTCGCTGTTAAACCACCTAGTGCCGCCCTTCCAGATTTAACGGTATATTTGCAACCTCAAATTTTATCAATAATAAGGCATCTATGCGGCAATTTATTTTCCCTTAAGTACTCAGCGCAACTGCAAGAATTAGAGCTTATACGGCGAAAAATTTTATCTGACGAGGCTAACTTGCCAAGTGAAAATGCTAAAAAATATTTAAAAGAAGTCGTTTCAGTGTGTATGCCGGGTGGAATATCTAACCCTCTTAGTGACATATTGCTAACACTGTTAAATTCATCTAATTGGGGCAAACTCGTAACGACAGAAGACGATATCACATTTAAGGCATTAGTTGTTTTCATCATGTCTGGGCTAAGCCTGGAAGAGTTCGGGCTATATGATTTCCCAACAGAGGATTGAGTTCTCCACACATTTTTCTTTATGCTTGCCATACACCCAGGCGACCATTCCTGCTAAACTGTGCTCAATTTTAAGTAAGCGAGGAATCTAGGATTATGAAAATATTAGTTATTGGTTCAGGTGGTCGTGAGCATGCCTTGGCATGGAAATTAGCCCAGGCATCACAAGCCGAGCAAGTGTATGTCGCACCCGGCAACGCCGGCACGACGTTGGAAAACAATTTAACCAATATTAATATTGCAGCCACTGACATCGAAAATTTAGCGGCGTTTGCACAAAAAAATCAAATTGATCTCACCGTGGTCGGGCCAGAAGTGCCTTTGGCAGCTGGAGTTGTGGATTACTTTCAAGCCGCAGGGTTAAACATTTTTGGCCCAAGCCAAGCCTGTGCGCAACTTGAAGCCTCAAAAACGTTTAGCAAACAATTTATGGTGACGCACAACATTCCCACCGCATTTTATGAAAGCTTTACCGAGGTTGAGCCTGCTCTGGCATTTATTGCTAAGCACGGCGCACCGATTGTGGTTAAGGCCGATGGGCTTGCCGCGGGTAAAGGCGTTATTGTGGCGCAAACGGTTGCTGAAGCTGAAGCCGCCGTGCAAGACATGTTGGCCGACAATAAATTTGGCGCCGCAGGCGCGCGAGTGGTCATTGAAGAATTTTTAGACGGTATAGAATTTAGCTACATTGCCATGTTAGATGGCAAGACCATTGTACCCATGGCCAGCTCGCAAGATCATAAAGCACGCGATGATGGCGACAAAGGCCCCAACACCGGCGGCATGGGCGCTTACTCACCGGCACCAATGGCAACCGCTGAAATTGAAACAATGGTGTTAGAGCAAGTGATGCAGCCCGTGCTGAGCGGCATGGCTACACAAGGCACGCCATACAGCGGATTTTTATATGCTGGCATGATGCTCACTAAAAATGGACCTAAAGTATTGGAATTTAATTGTCGCTTTGGCGATCCTGAAACGCAACCCATTATGTCGCGCTTGCATGGTGACTTTGCACAGCTTTGCATGCAAGGTGCAAAGGGTGATTTGGCAGAGGCCAAGCTTAGTTGGGATTCTCGCAGTGCGGTGGGGGTCATAATGGCTAGTCGCAATTACCCTGCCAGCTATCCTAAAGGTGAGGTTATTGCTGGCCTAAATAACGTTGGCGGTGATATAAAAGTATTTCATGCAGGTACCCAGCTTAAGCAAGATAAAGTGCTCACTAATGGCGGGCGAGTATTGTGTGTGACAGCATTAGGGGATGATTTGTTAGCAGCACAAGCGAAGGCCTATGCAGCAGTAGAGAAAATTTCATGGCCAAGTGTATTCTGGCGCGGAGATATTGGCGCGAAAGGGCTTTAGAGGCAGCACGGCGCAAGCCAGATTCCTTTGTAAAACTTCCTCACTTAATGAGCTAGCAAGACTAAAATGCTCGTCGCCGCGATGTGTCAATCTTATAATAAACGACGCAAACGCTATATTTTATTTTTGCCACCGTAACAGCTCACCCTATAGCAAGGGGAGACGTTATCCATGGGCCATTATTATTTGGCTAAAGCTTTATAAGAAATAGCGGTTTCTTTACCACACTGTGATTTAGAAACTAACTTTGTTAATGCTGTACACACTGGGCGGCCTTTAGTTGGCACGCCGGTGAAGCAGGCTTTAACCCATTTACCGTAAGGCTTTTGAATTTGCTCTCGGAAGGCTAACATTAATGCTGCGCCATCTGCCATTTTTTGTCCAGCACCTGGTTTTTGCGCTTGGGCCTGATTCATCGCTGCGCTGATTTTTTCACCTGCGGCAACGTACCGATCACAAACTGCCACAAATTGTTTTTGAGGTGAATGTCCTTTTGAACACGCAGTTAAACCTAAGCTTGCAACACATAAAGTTGCCACGACCAATTTTTTCATTTTCGACTCCTGTTGATTAATGGGTGCTTAATACTCGCACAATCACCAAAATAATAATAATGGGGAGCACGATGGGTAATAATAATGGAAATAAAGCAATACCTAAGATGGTGGATACGATCATGAAGCCGAAAAATCCCATCGTCCCCACGCCAATGAGCACTCCGCCCAAAATTGTGCCTAAAGCAAGTAAGCCTAACAAACCGACTAAAAAAGCAAAGGCGCCGCCGGTTAGTACCAGGGCAATGCCCACTAAGGGGCCCACAAAATGCCATAACAAAATGACAACTAAAATAATCAATACAGCTTTAAAAAAGCCCGAGTTACGATTGCGAGGTGACGTACTCATGCGGATTCCTTATCTAAAAACCAGTGTGTGAAGTCATTAACCGGCGCACGTTCGGTACGATACTGATTAATGCTCGCTGTTGATTCTGGATATCCCACCGCCATACCACATACTAATATTTTATCCGCATAAGCCTCACCTAACTCAGCCCGTACCACATCTGGATATTCGGCCAAAGCGGCTTGCGGGCAAGTGGCTAAGCCCAAACCTGTTGCGGCCAGCATAACATTTTGATAAAACATACCGTAATCAAACCAGCTGCCTTTTTCCATTTGCTTATCTATGAAAAAAAATAAAACCACCGGGGCGCCGAAAGCATGATAATTTTGCAGCCAGATGGCTTGACGCGCTGCTTTGTCTTGGCGCTCAATAGCCAATGCTCCATACAAAGCCATGCCGCAAGCAAAACGACGTGATTTGTAAGGTTCGGACCATTCTTTAGGGTAATATTGATAATCTGGACGTTGCGCTTCGCCAGCAATATGCTCAGCAGCAATGGCATTGCAGACCCGCTGCTTACTCGCACCATTTACCACAGCCACTTGCCAGGGCTGCGTGTTAGTGCCAGATGGTGCAAAACGGGCGGTATTTAATAATTCGTGAAGCGTATCTTGAGTAACGGGGGTAGTTAAAAACGCGCGGGTTGAGGCGCGCGTTTTGATAGCTTCTAGGACATGCATTATAGGGTGACTTGTTTTTCGCGAATTTCTTCAACTGTTTTACAATCAATGCAAAGTGTCGCTGTAGGACGCACTTCTAAACGAGGCGAACCAATTTCAACGCCACACGCATTGCAATAACCAAAATCATCTTCACGGATGCGCTTGATAGAGCCTTCGATTTTTTTCAATAGCTTACGCTCACGATCCCGAGTACGTAATTCTAAACTAAACTCTTCTTCTTGCGTGGCACGATCGTTAGGGTCGGCATAATTTTCCGCGTCGTCACGTAAATGACCGACGGTTTTATCGGCCCCTTCCATTACTTGCAAACGCCAAGCCACTAATACTTCTTGAAAATGATCTAGCTGAGCTTCCGACATATACTCTTCGCCAGGTTTTGCTACATAAATAGCGATGCTCGGCACAGGCCCCGTGATCTCATGCGTAGTATAAGTCTCTTCGATAGGCATAGGCGCGGATTTTTTCTGCTCAACTTTTTCAGCAACGGATTGCTTACTCATTTTCGGCGCAGGCTTTGCCACATTGGGCAATTTAACATTAACATCTTTCTTAGTCATGGTAACCTTAGTTTCCTTGTTTTTATTTTTGGGTGCGGTTGATTTCACTGCATTTTTTTTATTTGCAGCACTAACTTTCTTGGGAGCCGTTTTTTGTACTGGCGCCTTTTTAACCGTTGTTTTTTTAGCAACCGGCTTTTTCGCGGTTACTTTTTTAACAATAGCTTTTTTTGCAACTGATTTTTTAGCTACTGGCTTTTTCGCTGTTACTTTTTTTGCAGCAGATTTTTTAGAAACTGGCTTTTTCGCTGTTACTTTTTTTGCAGCAGATTTTTTAGAAACTGGCTTTTTCGCTGTTACTTTTTTTGCAACTGATTTTTTAGCCACTGGCTTTTTCGCTGTTACTTTTTTTGCAGCAGATTTTTTAGAAACTGGCTTTTTCGCTGTTACTTTTTTTGCAGC
>JAWUVP010000042.1:0-17977 GCA_034112285.1 Gammaproteobacteria bacterium | reverse complement strand
TGCTGAACTTGTCACAAAGTTTATGGTGTCAGCGGCCGATTGTGTTAACGCTTTTTCTTTATGTGTGCAGCTAAACGGCACATTATATTCGTTGTAAACATTATTGGTGGCACAAACAGGCGGCTCATTAGCCATAACGTTACCCCCAAGGCTAGTAAGCAAAATAATTATGGCGGCAAACGGGAGTTGATTGGTTTTCATAATTTAGCATCCTTGCTGGTTAGTAACACATCCTGTGTTACGCTTACTTTCCCCTGGGAGACATTAAAAACTATAGGTGAGGATTGCAAATTTTTCCACAGCGAATATGTTAACTGTTTGTTTTTAATAACGTTAAATATATTGCTCGCACAAAAAATACACAAGTCACCCTCTACAAGTCTTGTATAGTCTCGATTGCGTTATTGGGTCATAAAGGCTATACTGCAGCTCTTTTGGCTATAACAATAAGTAAAATACTTACTATATTTCAATGGGTTAGCAAAATTATGTCAAATATTGAAAAAATTACCTACTTAAACGGCGCGCGCTTAAAGCGAGCGTTGATAGCGGGCAGCAAGCGTGTGATTGCCCGCCATGATCACCTAAATAAAATCAATGTATTTCCTGTTTCCGATAGTGATACCGGCACGAATATTAGCATCACCCTAAGCGCTGGTTTAAAAGCCGTAGCCTTAGAAAAAGATGAGAGCTTGTGCAAAGTGTTAGAAGTTTTTGCCGACGGCACATTAGACGCTGCCCGCGGTAACTCTGGCACCATCTTTGCGCAGTGGTTCCAAGGTTTTAATGATGCCTCAGAAGGCCTAGATGAGCTCGATAGTGCCGCGTTTATGCGGGTTTATCGTGCTGCAGCCGCACATGCCTATTCCGCCGTAGCAGATCCAGTAGAAGGCACCATTTTAACGGTGCTAGAAGACACGGCTGAATATTTCAAACGCATGAAGAGCCCCCCGGCTGATTTTGCAGAGTTGTTTGATAAGCTCATGGTAAAAGCCAATGAGTCTCTACAAGAAACGCCCAAAAAATTAAAAATCCTTAAAAAATATGGTGTGGTTGACGCCGGCGCGCAAGCCTTAGTTGATTTTCTTGAAGGGATTACACAATTCATTCATGAAGGTGATATCAAAAATTTAGATGCGGAAATTGCCGAGATTGTTGAAAATGAACACGATGATGATTGCCTGCACGAGCATGCTGATCATATTGGTGATTACACTTATCGTTATTGCACTGAATGTGTGATTGTGGGTGATGATATCAGCCAAGCACAATTGAAAAAAGATGTTGCGGGCTTAGGTGATTCATTAGTGGTGGCGGGGTCTCGCCGCAAAACCAAAATTCATATGCATGTGAATCAACCGGCTGAATTATTTAGCGTTTGCCGAAACTTTGGAAAATTGCATAACGAAAAAGCTGAGGACATGTTCCACCAAGTTAAAGATGCGCATGCTAAACACAGCGATGTTGCGATTGTCACCGATTCGGCGATAGATTTACCGCAAGCCGTTATTGATAGCTTAAACATTCATGTGATCCCCATCCAAATTCATGTGGGCGAAGATGTGTTTATTGACGGTATTACAATTACCCCAGATGATTTTTACCGTATTGTTGAAGAGCAGGGCGTTATTCCAAAAACGGCGCATCCTACCTATCGCGATTTTAAAGCTAAATATCAATTTTTAGCCTCGCACTATAAGTCTGTGGTCTCATTACATATATCTAGCCTAATGAGCAACACCTTTGGTGCCGCAGAGCTCGTGCAGCGCGACATGGCAAATAGCCATGTGAATATTGTGAATACACTTAATGTTTCAGCTGGCCAGGGCTTGTTGGTGCAATATGCTGCTGAGTTAGCCAATGCGGGGCACAGTGCCGCTGA
The DNA here is from genome assembly GCA_034112285.1 of Gammaproteobacteria bacterium. Taxonomy (GTDB): domain Bacteria; phylum Pseudomonadota; class Gammaproteobacteria; order JABDGN01; family JABDGN01; genus JAWUVP01. The sequence goes on along the minus strand of JAWUVP010000042.1, from coordinate 16,095 downwards.
TATTATTGATAAAGTTAATCACGCTATTCCGAAAGTGCAGGTTTATGCTATGGTGGGTAACTTAGACTATGCCGTAAAAGGCGGGCGTTTACCAAAATCGGCCAAGCGCGTAGCTGATTGGTTTAAGGTGAGGCCCATTCTTGCTTTAATGCCGGGCAAAAAAGCTAAAATAGCCGGCGTTATTCGCGGCAAAAATCATATCACACGCCAATTTGCTAAAAAAATATTGGCAAAGTTAGAGCCGAGTAAACGTTACCGTTTAGGTTTAATTCATTGCCAAGCACCCGAGCAAGGGCAGAAGTTATTAGAAATGTTGACCATGAAGTCCCGTAATATTGAATCTTCTTACCTGGTTAACTGTGGTGTTACCATTGGTGCTCACGCAGGGCCCGGTACATTGGGTGTGGCGATTCTCGAGTTGGATTAAAATTTTATGGCGTGGTTTTTGTTGGTAACCGTTACCAACAAAGTATGCTGTCAATAAAAATTATTTTTAGTTTTGTTTGCAAAATTCTCATTTTGAGCTATATTTAAAGCATGTATGGTGATTGGTCCTCCGGGCTAACGACATAATACTTTGGATTTCAAATGCTGATCGTGGTGTGCTTACCTTAGCGGTTATGAGACGGTCAAGGGCGCCTAAAGCGTGACTGAGAACTCCCTTTTCTTTACTGAGGAGTCCGGTAAATGAGATGCAATCACCATACTCAAATTTTCTCATTTATTTAGACTGAGTATGCACTCGCTGTACTCTTTTGATCTTTTAGCCTATCGAATTCAAGGCTGAAGTTTTTAACCTTTAAGATTTTCTAGCTGCACCAAGCTCACTTTAAATTGAGTTATCTCATTGAAAAATTTGACGGTGCATAATGCCATCAGCATCGAACTCATGCAATTTTAGGGTTGGTCTCTGAGTAATGCAATAATGGGATTTTCTGATCTAATAAATTTTTGGTGTGCGCCATTCAATTAATTGGGAATGTGCGCTCTTGATTATACACCGGACAACAAACAAAAAAATTTAGAATACATGTCTTTAAATTAGGATTAAATATGTTTAAGTTACACAAATCGTCAATGGCTTTATCAGTCTTTTTCTCAACTGAAATGTGGGAGCGGTATGGCTTTTATGTTGTGCAATCCTTATTAGCGTTGTTTTTATCGGTGCATTTGCATTTAAGCGATGACTATACTTATACACTGGTTGGCTCATTCACCGCTTTAACCTATATTTCGCCGATTGTGGGCGGTTGGATTGCGGATAATTGCCTGGGGCAAAAAAATGCAGTGCTGCTGAGTACGCTATTATTATTTTGCAGTTACATCATCTTAGCGTTAGCGCATAATTTGGCCCATCTTTTATTCGCATTGGCCATGATAGCCGTAGGCACCGGGCTTTTAAAACCCAATATTTCTGCATTACTTGGTAAGCAATATGTTAAGGGTGATCCAAAGCGTAATAGTGGATTCACCATTTTCTATTTGGGTATTACATTAGGGATTGTTTTAGGTACTACCTTGCCGAGCAAACTACAGGCAATGTATGGTTGGAGCGCCTGTTTTTTCAACGCCTCGATAGGTTTAGTGCTAGCATTCCTCGTGTTTTATTTTGGAGTGCGTGTTTTGAAAATAAAAGAATACGCCATGTGGTGACTTGTTTTTTTGAGTTATATTATTAAATGCCTCAGTCGGGAAATTACTTGGCAGGAGTAGAGGTTTCGTGTGTTTTAATGTTGTATGCTCATATCCACGCCTAATGGCCGACACTTCATTCGCTGCGAGTATAAACAAAATGGGGGTTGTATAATAACTTCGTTAAATATCCAGAGTGTCAAAACAATCGTCAGTTCAAGCCTTTATTTCCCACCGGTGATGTAGTATTCTGTATGCGATATACAATTTCATTTAATAAGGAGATATTATGAAAATCACTAAAGAGCAATTACTGTTTATTTCTGCATTGGCCACAACCTCACTTGCCTGGTTCTCTCCTGCTGTGGCATCTAGTGTGGCCCATCAAGGCAAGGCGGTTGTTACTTCGTCTGTTCATAAGCAAGCCACTCATCCGTATAAGAAAGGTGCGGTAGTCTCTTTTGAAACTAGCACTGCTATTACAAGTGGCTCTGATAAGCAAAATAAACACCACAAATTCACCTCAACTAGTAGCAAACAAACAAAAACCACCACAGCACGATGTGGCATTGATTGTCCTTGTGTTAAAGCAAACACAGCTTGCGCATTAGGAAAAGCTTTGAAAAAATCATAATGCACTCTCTTTTTCCGGTATCAACTGATACCGGAAGTTTTCTCTCAGCATCACCAATAGTGCGCAATGTCCGTTTCCCAGGTTTTTCTCGTTTGTTCCGTATGCTCAAATGCAACTCAAAAGCATGGCGCGACATACTTGCAGTAAATCAAGTCCCGGAATTTCCGACTTATGTTTGTATCCTATAAGAGCTGCGAGGGTCAGCTGCGAGGAGCTGCGAGGGTCAGCTGCGAGGGTCAGATCTTGAAATGTGAAATCATTTGCGACGAATATTTTTTGATGTCAGATTTCAAGATCTGACCCCCTCTCTCCATATTTCTCTCTGAATAGAATTTTACCTGGCACAAATTTCGTTGCCATAAACACCGGGATTTCATTCGCTACGAGTATATTTCCTCACCTCAATCATTTTTTGCCCCCACTCTTTCAAGCTCAGAATTGTGGGTCGTAAGCTTTCACCCAATTCGGTAATTGAATATTCTACTTTGGGCGGGACTTGTTGAAATACTTCACGGTGCACAATACCATCCGCTTCCAATTCACGCAGTTGCAAGGTTAGCATTCGCCGGGTAATGAAGGGTAATTCGCGCTGTAGTTGATTAAAGCGTTTGGTTTCTTTCATTACGTGAAATAGTACTAATGCTTTCCATTTGCCGCCAATTAATTTCATGGCTACCTCAACAGGGCATTGTCGTAGTTCTGATTGCATTTTTACCTCACATGTTTAAGCGCTATTTTACTATTTGATGGTACCTTTTTTGTTCCTATGTCACAAAAAGGTGCGTACTTGTTAGTTTCGCACTATGGGATTATAGTCTCAGCACGTTCAAAAACACAAGTGGAAAACTGAAATGATAGAGCTATATACTGCGGCCACACCTAATGGCCAAAAAATATCGATTGCGCTTGAAGAAATGGGATTAGAATATAATGTTCACCCAATTGCTTTAGACAAACAGGAGCAAAAACAAGATTGGTACCTAGCGTTAAACCCCAATGCTCGTATACCGGTTATTGTTGATACCGATAATGATTTAAGGGTATTTGAATCAGGGGCTATTTTAATTTACTTGGCAGAAAAAAGTGGCCAATACCTCCCTAAAGAGACAACAGCGCGCTCACAGGTGATGCAATGGCTTATGCTGCAAATGGCGGGTTTAGGGCCTATGCAAGGTCAAGCACATATGTTTGTGCGTTATGCACCTGAAAAAATTCCCTTTGCCATTGAGCGGTATCGTAACGAAACGCGGCGTATATATGAAGTTCTAAATACTCAGCTTGCAAAGCATGAATACCTGGCAGGCGATTATTCTATCGCTGATATGGCAACTTTCCCGTGGGTTAATTTTCATGAGTGGGCCACTGTGTCGCTTGATGGTTTAGAGCATTTACAGCGCTGGTTGAAACAGATTGCTGAACGTCCAGCAGTTCAGCGTGGCTTGCAAGTGCCTAACGCAGTGATTGATAAAAATCGAGTTTATGCCGATGAGTTGCATGAGCTGGGTAAAAAAATTCGTAGCAAGTAGACTGAACTGTACTTCTTTAGTTTCAACGGACAGAACATTTTATTTGTAACTAAAGTCAATTACTTTGTTTGTTAAGGAACTAGGGATGTTGATATAATAACCCCAACTTAAGCAAAGCTTCACATAAGGATTAAAACTATGTCTATTCTTTTAGAACCTATTCAACTCGGTGAGTTGCAATTAAAAAATAAAATAATCATGTCACCTCTTACCCGTTGCCGAGCGGATGAAAACCGTGTGCCAACAGCAATGATGAAAGAATATTATGTGCAAAGAGCATCTGCTGGCATGATCATTACTGAAGCAACCTCGATTAGCCCAATGGGTGTGGGCTACCCAAATACTCCTGGCATTTGGACTGACAAGCATGTTGAGGCTTGGAAAGAGATTGTCGGCGCGGTTCATGAAGCCGGGGGTAAAATTTTATTACAACTATGGCACGTTGGGAGGATCTCCGATCCCATTTACCTTGATGGTGAGCGGCCTGTTTCGGCTAGTGCTGTTAAGCCGGCGGGTCATCCGAGTTTGTTACGTCCAAAAAGAGATTTTATTGAGCCTAGAGCATTAGACCTGGAAGAAATTCAACAAGTCGTTACCGATTACCAACAAGCTGCAAAAAATGCTTTACGAGCAGGGTTTGATGGCGTTGAAATTCATGGTGCGAACGGTTATTTACTTGATCAGTTTTTACAAGACAGGACTAATTGTCGTGACGATCAATATGGTGGCACGCTAGAAAACAGGGCGCGTTTAATGTTAGAGGTAACCGATGCGGTATGCGAAATTTGGCCTGCCGGGCGTGTTGGCATGCATTTAGCTCCAAGATGTGATGCCCATGATATGGGTGATGCTAATCCCGTTGAAACATTTAAGTATGTTTGCCAGGAACTAGGTAAAAAAAATATTGCTTTTATCTGTTCAAGAGCAGCCTTAAAAGATGATGGTTTAGCCAAAACATTAAAAACGGCCTTTGGAGGCGCGTATATCGTAAACCAAGGATTAACCAAAGAGGATGCTGAACAAGCCATTAACGATGGCGTGGCTGATGCTGCGGCATGGGGTGTGTTATTTATTGCTAATCCTGATTTAGTTAACCGTTTTGCAACAAACGCAAAGTTGAACATGCCAAAATCAGAATTATTTTATACGGGTGGAGAGCAGGGCTATATAGATTATGAATGAGTTGATGGTATTCATTTTAATATCAAGTCTATAATTTAATTAGCTTCTCGTCAGCGCATTTAATTGCTTACAAATTGCTTCTGGGTTATCAATTGGTACCATATGTGAAGAATGAATTTTTATTATTTTGCTCTTTGGGTTTTTATTGAGCCATTGTTTTTGGCCGGTGTACCAATTTTCATTAATAAATGATTGAGTCTTTCCCATTTCTATTGTGGACAGTATTATGACCGGTATTTTGTTACTGATCGTGCCTAAACTCTCAATTTGTTGTTTTGATTTTGAGAAGCCCAGCAGCAAGTAAGCTACTTCGGCATATTCTTTGCTGAAGTGGTGATATATCTTAGTGGCTGTCTGTGTACTGGCGGCGTGAACGACGGTTGAAAATTTATTTTTTATTTGCTGTGTGTATGTGTATTTCCTTGGCGTTGGGTCAACCAGGAGTAATGCTTTGACCATTCCGGGGTGTCGCAAAGCAAAATAGCCTGCGAACAAGCCACCATAAGAATGGGCGACTAAAACATAGGGGGGCTTTATTTTTTCCTGCTTTAAAAGCTTAAATAACTTTTGAGTATTATATTTTACTGTTAGGGATTTGTTGGGGGACAAACTTAAGTCGGGCGGGCTTTTCCCCAGGCCATTGTGGTCGTAAAAAAATAAAGCGCCATATTTTTTAGCACATTTAAGAAAGCTTTTGTTTTTATGCCATTCGTTTAAATCAATTCCACTGCCATTTTCAAAAACAATTGTTCCTTTAAAGGCAGCTTTAGAGTTTAGGTAGTGTTGGTAGTAGATGACGTTGTTATGGCCAATATTTCTATAGCCTTCTATTGAAACTGCATGCGTCGAATATAGACAGCTTGATATTAACAACAAGATTTTTAACATTATTTTCAGGCTTCCAATTGTTCTCTATGATTTCAACGTACATTTCATTTTTATTTATAATTGTAACATAAAGCTTCAATGTTATCGTAAGTTTATGACAGCATTGTAATGCAACTGATCCTTTTTTGTCATTCCATTAGTTTATCCTCTCTGTAACAATTTATTAAAGCAAGGGGAAGCGGGATGTATGAATGCGTAAGTAATAAAGTGTCGTTAGATATCAATCATGTGAGCACAAGGTTTCTATCAACAGCGCAGTGGTCAGTCAATGATAAGTGGACGTTATTGAAATTGATTCAAGCATTAGTCAGAGAGGAATTGATTCCGTTTGTTTTCAATAAAGGTGATTTGATTTTTTATAGCGCGTTAGATGATCTCGCGATGACCGTTAGTCAGGTGAAATTCACACAGCAAAATCGCTGTTTAGATTTTAGTGAGATTTATTTTATACACCACGGGGACTTGAAGCGCGTTGCATCACTGACCGAGTTTTTAACGGGTTTATATCCATTCATTACACATTTGGTTAGCGATAAACTATGGATGAGGTTGCTTAATGAATTATCTGACCACAAGAGAAACTCACTGATGAGTGAGGATATGGGTAGGAAAAAGAGCTTAAATATCTATCTGCAGGCAAGGCATAATAGTTACACTGATGTTGTGAGTTGGGTCATGAATGAGCCCACAATTGTCGACAAAAGTTTATTTATGGAGCAATTTGTTTCACAAGGGCATCCTATGCATCCTTGTAGTAAAACAAAACTGGGCTTTTCTAGAGATGATGTGCAGGCGTATTCACCTGAATATAATCCGGTTGTTCGAGTATCAATTGCAGCAATACATAAAACAGTGGTTGGTTTGTCGGTGTCCACCTCATTAAATAACAAGGGTTACACGGATTGGTTTAGCTCGGTTTTTCCTGCTGAATATCAAGCTTGGAAAAAAGCCTTGTCTGAGAGCAGTCTTTCCTCAAAAGATTATTTGCCTCTCCCGGTTCATCCTTGGCAGGAGCGGGAAATAATAGGCAGTAAGTTTCATTCCTATATAAGCAAGCAATTATTATGTTTTTTTGATCAGGTTTACATTCAAGCTTCTCCTACGCTTTCATTTAGAACGCTCAAACCGTTGGGGAATTCAGCGGCGCCGTATATGAAGTTGCCCGTGGCTATTCAAGCCACGAGTGCATTGAGGACTCTGTCGCCAGCTTCCATTAAAAATGCAGCCTTGGTGACTGATATATTACGTGATATTTTTATCAAAGAAAATAATTTTGACCAGCGTTTGAAAATGTTACCAGAAGTTGCAGGGGTGTATTTAAATGATACTACCAGCAGGGCAGCAGACCATCTCGGGGTGATATTTAGAGAGAGTGTTGATAATGAATTGGAATCAGATGAAAACTGCTTGGTGGTTGCATGCTTATTTGAGAGGTCTCCTATTACGCATGTGCCGTTGTTAAGTGAGCAAATGACCTTGTCAGGTGTGAAAAATAGTAATGATGCAATGACCTATTTTAAGCGATATGCAAGTAAAGTGATTGTTAGTTATCTAACCTTATATTTACGTTATGGTATTGCTTTAGAAGGGCATCAGCAAAACACTTTGGCGGTATTTAAAGCAGGAAGTATCCAATATTTTATCGCTAAGGATTTTGATGGAATTGATATTGATGAAAGTGTTTGCGATAAGAACGTTTTACAAGGTAAGCCATCATTGAGGAAGGTCATATCTGCTAGTGCTGAGATGCCCCGCAATAATTTGCTCCATACTGTGTACCAATCACATATAGGGGAGATAATTATTATATTAGCGGAGCACTTTGATTGTGCTGAGACGGAATTTTGGGAATGTGTGGCAAATATCACGCATGATTGTTTTATGGAATTAAAGTCGGTTATTGATCCTATTCATTGGCAGTCAGAATATACTGCTATCATGCAGCAAAATTGGAGCTGCCGTGCATTACTGCGTATGCGATTAGTTGAACACTATGACCGAGATGGAATCTTTACTGCCTTGAAAAATCCACTGGCTAACTATACAAGCTTCGATAATTATGTCGACAAATAAACAGATACATTTTTTATTGCTATGCCAATTGCTGGTGATTGCTTGTCTAGATATGGCCGATCCTTATTGGCCGTTAATTGTTAGGCAGGTTGGCCATGGCGCTACCGCGACTGTACAGTCGACCTGGACGACCTTAATTTATGTGGCTCCCTATGCTTTGACGGTTGTTTCTGCGCCTATATGGGCCTATCTCGGTAAACATGTAGGCTATAAAAAAATGATCATCAGAGCCGTTGTTATATTATCGCTGACACAGTTTATGATTTTTATGTCACATAGTTTAGGGGTGATTTTATTCTTGCGGCTTGTTCAAGGCGGATTTGCTGGGTTTACAGCCGCGGCACAGGCATGGCTAATTGACTCGACGGTTCAAGAGCGCCATAGTTATTTTATTGGAAAGGTTCAATCCGTAGTGGCACTAGGCTCGGTTCTCGGCCCGATCGCTGGAGGGGTAATAGCGCATTACATGTCATATAAGGTGATCTTTTTAACAGCAGGACTTGTTTTTATCGGTGTATGTGGCTGCTTAATTTTTGTCTTAAGCGAAACGAGCCGACAGCCTTTAAAAGGTTTTAAACTGTGGGAGTGGCCAAATTACCGTAAGGCACCCAGAAAAAGTTTGTATTTATGTGCGTTGATGATCAGTGTTCAAGTTGCTAAATGGATGAGCGCTTCATTTTTTGCTGTATACGTTATTCAAAATTTAGCGGGTAATAATTTCACCGTGGGTAGTTTGTATGCGATTATTGCAGCGGCCATTATTTTATCATCCATGGCGGTTGGAAAGTGGGCGCACCTTTCAGGATTATTTGCAAAATATGGATTGCTAGTTTGTTTATTGCTGGCCGCACTTTCACAATTATTATATGCCGACGCACATAGGATTTACTTGGCCATAATCGCTTCTTGCTTATGGGGTGCTTGTTTGGGCATAACAAGCACGCTGCCTTTTTCATTACTCATTTTGCATACATCCGAGAGTGAGAAAGCCACGACTGTTGGTTTAGGTACAAGCGCTAATAAATTAGGATGCTTAATTGGTATTGCGATGGGTGGATATATTTATGCATCGACAACTGTTGAGTTGGCATTTTTAACCATTGCGGTGGCGTATATGTTGATTTTTATATTCGTGCTTTTAGCGGGTGATTGTCTTAAAGAGCCAGTGCAAACGAAAGGTTTTAAGTGATTATGTGCCTAATATTGATTGAAGACGTCCGCATAGGCAAGTTTTATTATGTTATTATAGCTTCACTATGTGGCTTGTTTTTTAAATTAAGATTAAATTATCTTGTAACCTCAAAGGCATTAAATGCGTATATTAATCATCGAAGATGAAGTGAAAACAGCTAAGTATTTAAGAAAAGGTTTGCGTGAGCATGGCTTTATTGTTGATATTATTCACGATGGCGTCGAAGGTTTATTTCAGGCGGTTGAAATTAATTACGATTTGGTGGTGCTAGATGTGATGCTACCTAAGATGGATGGGTGGGATGTGATCAAGGCATTGCGAGTTAAAAAACCTACCTTGCCGATTTTGTTTTTGACCGCTCGCGACGAGGTTGATGACCGCGTAAAAGGTTTGGAGCTTGGCGCCGATGATTACTTAGTTAAGCCTTTTGCTTTTTCTGAATTACTCGCGCGCGTTAGAGCATTATTGAAGCGTGGGAACATTAGCGTTGATATAAACCGCTACACAGTCGACGGTTTAGTGATTGATTTGGTTAAACATACGGTAACCAGAGAGGGTGAACGAATTCAGCTCACGCAAAAAGAATTTGCCTTGTTGGCGTTATTGGTGAGGAAGGAGAAAGAGGTTTTGACCCGTACTTATATTGCTGAACAAGTCTGGGATATGAACTTTGATAGTGACACCAATGTTGTGGATGTTGCAATGCGTCGTTTGCGTCGAAAAATAGATGAGCCATTTGAACGCAAACTTATTCATACAGTTAGAGGAGTCGGCTATGTTTTGGAGCACCGGAACAATTAAGTCATCAATCACAAGACGTTTAACCATTTTATATGCCAGCTCAACATTTATTGTGTTGGCCGTTGCCATTATATTCTTGTATCAAGTATTAGTGAATACGATAGAGCATGATTCATATCAGTTTTTGGATAATGAAGTGACCATCATTGCTAATATTTTAAAAAAGCAGCCTACAATAAGTGCCTCATTGCAGCAAGAAGTACAATGGGAGCCAACAACGGTTAGCTTATCTGAACATGATCATTCTCCACACCATTATATAAGAGTGAGTTCATCCACTAAAAAAGTGCTGATCGAAACTCCTGGCTTACTAAAGGCTGTTGAGGTTAAATCTTTTCCAGCGCCAAGCTACAGCTTAAGTCATAAAATCGCCAAGGGAAAGGATGGGCAAGATTTTATGCTAGTCAGTATAGTTGTGCCAGTGGCAAAAGGCCTGCATCCCTTTATCATTCAGATAGCACTAGATGTTTCTCATCAACAAGCCATTATTGAAAATTATCAAAATCGTATGGTTTGGGTGTTATTGCTAGGTGTGTTTCTTTCTGCTTTTTTGGGCGCTTTTGTTGCTAAGCAGGGTATGCGGCCCCTGGGTTTGATTACTGAAAAATTAAAACATGTAGACGTGAAAAAACTACATGAAAGATTGCTGGTGGAAAACTTTCCAAGGGAACTTGTTGGTACAGTTTTGGCGCTTAATAATATGCTGGCAAGATTAGAAGACGCCTTTCAACGTTTATCTGATTTTTCATCTAACTTAGCGCATGAACTTCGTACGCCTATTAATAGCTTAATGGTGCAGGCAGAAGTTGCCTTAGCTCAAGAGCGTAGCACTGATGACTATAGAGAAACATTAATTTCGATCTTAGAGGAAAATCAACGCTTGTCGACTTTGATCGATCGCTTGTTATTTTTAGCGCGGGCAGAAAATCCTAAGATGCATGTTAAACAAGATAATATTGCCTTGCACGAGTTGATTGATGCTTGTAAAGAGTTTTATGAGGCCGTCGCAGAGGAAAAAAACATTAAGGTTATCCGTGCTGGTGTAGCCAATTTTAATGCCGACAGTCTATTGCTGCAGCGCGCTATTAATAATTTGTTATCTAATGCCCTCTATTATACTGAGCCCGGTGGGTGCGTTACATTTACTATCTTGTCGTCAAAGGAGAGTGTGCAGCTAACCGTTGTTGATACAGGGGTAGGGATTAGCCAAGAGCATATCCATAAATTGTTCGATCGATTTTATCGTGTGGATGATGCGCGCGCACGCCACTCTGGTGGAACAGGTTTAGGGCTTGCAATTGTTAAAACCATTATGGACTTACATCATGGCCATATTGCTATAATTAGTAAGCCTGGCGATGGCACCACTATTACATTGACTTTTCCTTTGGTAACATGACAAAACTGTCATTTTGCTGTCATCTCAGCGTTTGATGCACTGTATAAAATGCTCACATTGATAGGTTATTCTTTTAATGGAGCAAATTTTGGAAACGCATTTAATACAGCAATTTGGCGTATCATTCATTGATATAAGTTCTTATTTTGGGCTTATTGCCGGTGGCTTTTTAACCGCTAATCTTTTTCTTGGAATTTTGGCTTCTATTCAGTACAGCCCGATTAACAACTGGCCATATCGTAGAATACCTTTGCTGAGCATCCATAAGTGGACGGGCTACGGGACATATTTTTTCTCTTTATTACACCCACTTTGGTTAGTTTTAGCCAAGAGTGCCCACTTTAGTGTGCTCGCGGTGTTCTACCCTGTTGTTGCCCCAGTTCAACCGATAATTAATAGCTTTGGTGCATTGGCAATCTATAGCTTAACCTTTGTTATTATTACGTCTTGTTTAAAGCATTTATTTCATTATCCTTTTTGGAAAAAACTTCATTATGTTGCTTATTTAGCGATTATTTTAGGTTTGATTCATGGGGTGCTTGCGAATCCGGCCGTTAGGGCGGGGGTGCCGATTGATTTTTTTGATAGTGGTAAGCTCTTTATCGAAGCATGTGCCGCAATGAGTGTTTCCCTTGTTGTTTGGCGAATAACGTTGGGGAGAAAGCTACGCAAGAGTGCTATTGATAGTAATTCGCACCTGAATATTACAAAACCATCCTGGCAGGGACAGTTAAAAGTAATTGACATCTTTGATGCGGCACCAACAATAAAGACTTTCCGTTTGGCTATGCCAGAGGGCAAAAAACTACCTTTTAAATTTTTACCCGGTCAATATCTTCAGTTTCGTATTAAAGTAGGTGAGCGGTTAGTCACGCGTTGCTATAGTATTTCATCGGCACCACATCAAAAATATTTTTGTGAAATCAGTATTAAAAAAGTAGACGGTGGGCATGGGTCAACTTTCTTACACAACGAAGTGAAAACAGGTGATTTATTGGAGTGCGTAGGTCCGCAAGGAATTTTTACTTTTACAGGTAAGGAATCAAATAGTCTGGTAATGATCGCCGGTGGAATTGGAATAACGCCTTTGTTGAGCGTGTTAAAACATTTGGCTAGGAAAAAATGGAAACATGATGTGTATTTGCTGCTCGCTGTCCGCACCCCGGAGGATATTTTGTTTAAAAAAGAGTTACGAGAAATAAGTCGGCGTTATTCGCATTTAAAGTTATTGATTCTGCCTTCAAAAATTAGCGGGCATCAATGGAGCGGGCCGTATGGACGGATTAATAGCAAACATTTAACAGATTTTATACCAGACATTAGTCATCGAAGAATTCATTTGTGCGGTCCGGAAGGAATGATGACCGCGACGATTGCGACTTTACAAAATCTTGGGGTTGCAGATTCACAAATTTATACTGAGTCTTTTGGTGCGGCTGGCACTATTATTGATGATGGCACAGTGGATGCGACAATAACATTTAGTAAATCTAATCAATCATGTTTTGTAAAAGCAGGTAAAACGTTACTTGCAGCAGCCGAAGAAGCTGGCCTTTCAATTGAGTCATCTTGCCAATCCGGCTTCTGTGGTACATGTAAACTTAAGCTGCTATCAGGGCAAGTGAAAATGCATCGTGATGAGGCCTTATCCCATAATGATTTAGAGAATAACAGGGTGTTAGCCTGTCAAGCTCGCCCGATAACAGCACATGTTATCATTGACGCTTAATGACCAATCAATAAGCTCTCCCCCCCCCCGAAAAATCTTAAGTGGAATGACTATGTCAAGACAATGCATTGATTTTGATTCAAGTTAAAAGCTGATATACTAGGCCACTATTTGTTTGGAGTGCGTTATGTACATTATTTTGGTCATTATTGCTGTCATCCTGTTATGGGCTATTCTAGTTTACAATAAACTAATTAGTTTACGTAATCAAAACCAAGAAGCTTGGAGCGGTATTGATGTGCAATTGAAGCGTCGGCATAACTTAATTCCTAATTTGATTGCTACTGTTAAAGGGTACCAAGATCACGAAGCCGGTGTAATGGATGATGTTACCAAGTTGCGTCAAACAGCCATGCAAGCCGGTACTGTGGCTGATAAATCTAAGGCCGAAAGTGCACTTGGACTAGGCTTAGGCAAGTTGATTGCAGTTGCTGAGAACTATCCCGACTTAAAAGCGAGCGCTAACTTTATTGATTTACAAAAGCAATTGAGTGATGTGGAAGATCAAATCCAACTTGCGCGTCGTTACTACAATGGCACGACCCGTGATTTCAATACGAAAATTCAATCATTCCCTGACAATATCTTGGCGAAACAGTTTCACTTTAATGCATGCGAATTTTTTGCTGCGGATGATGCTGATAAAAGTGTTCCGCAAGTTGATTTTACTAAATAAGAGATTAAGCCATTATGAAAAAGCTCATTTTACTCTTCACGTTATTAATTAATGTTACGGTCTGTTTTGCCGGGCCTTATTCTGATTACGATACTCAGCCAATGATAGATCATTATAATAGCGCTATAATTGTTAATAAAACGGGCAGCTTAACCGTTAAAGAAATGATTGATATTCAAACAACGGGTGAGGATATTCATCACGGAATTTACCGCGACATTCCAAACACCTATGTTACAAGCTCGGGTTCACCTAAAACCGTAGCTATAAAAGTTCAGAGTGCGAGCATGAATGGTCAAGAAGTGGCTTATCATATTAAAGACATCGAGAACGGTATCCGGATTTATCTGGGTAACAGCACTACGAATTTAAGACCAGGAAATTATCATTTCACCTTAACTTATATCACCGATGATCAAATTGGTTTTTTAAAAACGCACGATGAATTGTATTGGAATGCGATTGGCACACAATGGGAATTTCCTATTCAAGCCGGGCAGGTGACTGTGCAGTTGCCGGCTGGCGCGCGTGATAAGGTGCAGGGCATGACTGCTTACACGGGATCTCAAGGAGCACGTGGTCAAAATTATACAAAACGGGTTTTATCAAATGGCAATATTCAATTTACCTTGACAGAGCCGCTTGCAGCACACCAAGGCTTAACAGTTGTTGTTGGCTGGGCCAAAGGCTTTGTTACACCACCTAGTTCATCTTCAAACTATAGCTTCTATTGGAATAACCACCTAGAAGTTAAAGTTCTTTATGTTGGCACTGCATTAATCTTTTTATATTTCTTCTTAGCGTGGTTCTTTCTTGGCCGTGATCCACGTGCGCCAGTTGTAATCCCTTTGTTTAAAGCGCCTGAAGGTTTTTCACCAGCCGCTTGTCGTTACATTTTGGACATGCATTATGATGTCAACGTCTTTACTGCTGCTGTCATTCAACTGGCGGTAAAAGGCTTTTTAAATATCAATCAACCAGAAAAAAGACATTACAGTTTACATCAACTTGATGCGCCTAAAGATGCCACGTTAACATCTCCAGAAAAAATATTGATGCAAGATCTTTTTTCGAGTGGCTCAGAGGTTAAGTTAAACAGGCCTACTCGGCAATTGCAGCAAACCCGTTTAGACTTTAAAAACTCTATTGAAGATACTTACCAAAAAGGCAATTTTGTTTCTAATATTGGCTGGATTATTGGAGGTGCAGTTTTATCGCTTGCAGTGCTTGCGCTGTGCTATTTTATTAATAACGAGTTCTTTGCTCACCTTTTAATTCTAATCCTGCCGGCTGTTGCTATCCGACTGTATCTCTTCACCAGGGCGAAGGTAACGAGGTCTCGTTTTTTGCGTGTTATGTTCTTTCTGTTCTTACTGTGTGTTTTGCCGATTTTTTGTATAGCCTTTTTGGCCACAGTGGGATCAGATTATTATGTTCTATTGGTTAGCCCGGCACTCATTGTGCTTGGGGTATTGAATCTAATCTCTACTCATATGTTGGCTCGCCCATCAATTGCGGGGCAAAAGCTACGCAGTGAAATTAAAGGCTTTAAAATGTTCTTAGCTGCTAGCGAGAAAAACCGCCTAAACTTTACTAACCCACCCGAAAAAACGCCGGAGCTATTCAGCCAATACTTACCTTATGCATTTGCGTTGGGTGTTGAGCAAAAATGGGCTAAGCAATTTTCTAATGTGATAGGTCAAGATTATCAACCTGGTTGGTATTACGGAGCAAGCATTGTTGCCTTTAATCCAACCAACTTTACCAGCACATTAAGCTCTGGTCTAACCGCTTCTGTTGGCAACGCGACGGGCTCCTCAGGTTTTGGCTCGGGCGGCGGCGCGGGTGGTGGCGGCGGCGGTGGCGGTGGTGGTGGCTGGTAAAAACCAGTTGGTTTAAGCTTGCACACCGGCCAAAATTTTTATGTTTTGTATAAAAACACTGTTTTTCACCACGGATTCAAGTTTAAATTAGTGTGCTTTTTTAAAGAGGTAACCAAATGTCGCAATACATTCAAAGAGCACTCGCTCTAGCCGCACAAGCTGCCGAGCTAGGCGAGGTTCCAGTTGGAGCTGTGGTGGTGTTTCAAGATGAAATTATTGCTGAAGGCTTTAACCACCCCATAGGCAAGCATGACCCCAGCGCGCATGCTGAAATGGTTGCCCTACGCAAAGCTGGCGAGGTGCTCCAAAATTACCGTTTGTTAGAGTGTGATGTGTACGTAACACTTGAGCCTTGTGCTATGTGTGCCGCCGCAATGGTGCATGCTCGCATTCGGCGCTGCATTTATGCCGCCAGTGACCCCAAAGCGGGCGTGGTGGATAGTCAACAAAAGTTCTTTGAGCAGCCCTGGCTGAATCACC
>JAWUVP010000041.1:0-20066 GCA_034112285.1 Gammaproteobacteria bacterium | reverse complement strand
CAGCAAGAAATTATTGCCACGCAAAATAGCTTGATGCAGCGCCTGCAGCAAAAAGGTATCTCGGTTGAACCCTTAGCCATAGAGGATGCGTTACAAATTTTACGGCATGCACAATTTGAATTGCAGGCCACGCAAAATGTTAGTGGGGCATTACAGCTACTGCAATTTGCGCAAACAAATTTACAGCGTTACAACTCCATTGCTTTAAATACAATTGAGCAAGCCGTGGGTGCAGACATTCAAATGTTGCAAGCCATTAGTGTATTGAATGTGACGCAAACCGTTGGGCATTTATTACCTTTGCAACAACAGGTGCAACAATTAACTTTAAGTGCCGTGCCGCAAGTTAAAGCTGCCGTTACCCCAGTGGTTGGCGAAAATCGTTTTCGCGCGGCTTGGCAGCAAACAGTACAGGCATTAAAGCAAGTGGTGGTTGTGCAACGCACGGCAACAACCATGGTGCCATTATTAAATCAGCAACAACTTGTGGATTATAAGCTCTATGTGCAGGGTTTATTGCAACAAGCGGTGTGGGGTGTGCTACATAAAAACCAAAGTGTTTACCAAGGAGCGTTAGACCAAGCGGTACTTATGTTGCAACAACATTTTCCCAGTAGTAATGTTGGCGCACAAAATTTATTGCAGGCTTTAAAGCCACTGCAGGCACTTAATGCCCAGCCCGCTGTGCCGCAGAAATTAACCTCGATTGCGGTGGCAGAGCAAGTGCAGCAGAAGCTGTTAGCCTCAAAAGTGGGTGAGGCCACATGAGGCGCTTATTCGTTTTATTAGTGGTATTAATTGTTGCGATTTTAATTGGCTTGCAAATTAAAACGCATCCGGGCTACGTTATTATAAGCTTGCATAAGGTTTCAATTGAAACACGTTTGTGGTTTGCTATTGTCGCACTCGTTGTAAGCTTTTTAGTTTTACATAGTTTATTGCGCTTAATTAATTTAACAGGCTCTCTTCCAAGTCGCTGGCGTCGCTGGCGCCGACGTGAAAAAGCACAGCGTGTTTCCAACAGCACTTATCAAGGCTTGATGGATTTGGCCGAAGGCGAATGGAAGCGGGCGCAAAAGCAATTGTTAAAGCAGGTAAAAAATGCCCCGGCACCTTTAGTAAATTATTTATCTGCCGCGATTGCCGCGCAGCGTAATGGCGAGCAAGATAAGCGTGATGACTATTTGCACCAAGCCGCCATGCGCATGCCCAAGGCAAAGTTAGCGATTGGACTGGTGCAAGCGCAGTTGCAATATGAAGCCGCGCAATATGAGCAAGCCTTGGCGACTTTACAACACCTGAGTGATATTGCCCCACGCCAAAAACAAGTGTTGGCACTGTTGGCGAAGGTTTATAAAAAATTAGCCGATTGGCAAAAGCTGATGGAGCTATTGCCGATTGTGCAACACCATAAGGCCTTGCCGGAAAGTTATATTACCAAATTGGCGCAGCAAGCTTATTGTCATTTGTTCAAACAAATAGATGAGCTTCCAGCGCTTAAGCGTTTATGGCACGCCGCGCCTAAAACCTTACGCGAGCAAACTGCGATTTTGGCCTTGTATTTGCGTGGCTTAATTCGCCTGGGCGCCAATGAAGAAGCTGAAAAATTATGCCGCCAAGCTTTAAAAGACAACTGGGATTCACCTTTGGCCGGCATGTATGGCAGTATTGATTGCAGTAAAAAGCAATTGGCCATCGCAGAGGGCTGGCATAAGCATCACCCAAAAGATGCCCAATTATTATTTACCTTGGCCCGCTTGGCACAAGCCAACCAGCTGTGGGGCAAGGCAAAAGATTATTACGAAGACAGCCTGGCTTTAGCCGGCGAGCCAAAAGTCTATGCCGCTTTTGCCGCTATGCTGGAACAGCAGGGCGAAGTGAAATCTAGTTTAGTCTATTACCGTAAAGGCTTAAAAGCGTCATTTTTTAGTGCATAATTATTTTTTGCTCCTAATAGCTATTAATAGCTCACAGGCAGGGCACGTTAGCGTTAAGTTTTCTAACACGAGATTGCAGCAATAAATTACCGGAGGGCAGTTTTTTTACGTAATAAGCCTGATAATCCCTCTCTCAACCCTATCCCAAACTCCACAAATCCTGTAAGATTATCCACTATTTAAACCTGTAACTGAAGGGCGGACGCATGAAAAAGCGCATGAGTATAATGTTAATTTTGGCCATCATCGTGTTTGGTGGAATTGTTGGTTTTTATTTTTTCAAGCAAGCAATGATGAAAAAAATCTTTAGTAATTTTGCGCCGCCTGCCGCCACAGTCACCACCGGTAAGGTGGCTAGCATCACTTGGAAGCCCTATTTAGTGGCTATCGGCTCTTTGAAAGCTGAGCAGTCGATTGACGTTTCACCAGAAATTGGGGGTTCAGTAGAAAAAATCTACTTCCATTCAGGTGAATATGTTCGTAAAGGCACGCCTTTAGTTGATTTGGATAGTTCAACGCAAATTGCACAGCTCAAAGCCGACCAAGCAGCACTGCACCTAACGCAAATCAATTATCAGCGCGATTTGGCGTTGTATAAGCGCAGAGCGGTTTCTGAGGCGGATCTGGATAGCAGCATTTCAAACTTACAAGCTTCACAGGCAAAAGTTGAAGGTGATTTATCTATACTACGCAAAATGCATATTGTGGCACCCTTTAGCGGCAAGCTCGGTATTCGCCAAGTGAGCCTTGGTCAATTTGTCGCGCCGCCACCGGCGTCAGGCAATATTGTGCCTTTAGCGTCTATTACGCCTTTGTTATTAAATTTTGAGTTACCACAACAAGACTTGCCTCAAATTCATAATGGTCAAGTAGTGGAATTAAGCATTGATGCTTTTCCGGGTAAAGTGTTTATGGGCCACGTTAATGCTACCAATTCTGGCATTACGCAAACAAGCCGGACTATGCAAATTCAAGCTCAAGTATCAAATGTTGATCGCAAGTTAGTGCCGGGGATGTTTGCAACTGCGCATGTGATGCTGCCCGAGAAAAAAAATGTGCTCGTGGTCCCGCAAACCGCAATTGTGGCCAGCCTTTATGGCAATTCAGTTTATGTGGTGGGCAAAGACAATAAAGTAACGCAAGTTTTTGTGACACTAGGGCAAACTCAAGGTCAAGATATTGCGGTGACAAAAGGCTTAACCGAAGGTGCCACCATTGTTACTTCAGGACAATTAAAATTACACAGCGGCGCGATGATTAAAATCAACAATAAAGTTCAACCCATCTAAAAAAGAAAAGATCTCCCTTTGAAGCAGGGAGGCAACTAAATGGCATTGCCGCCATTTTTACAGAGGGATTTTGAGATTGGCCCTAGTTGGTGATATCGCAACATCCCTCTCAGTCCGCCTTTTACTTGCGCCGCGTATGCAGTGCAAGGGCGAAAGAATTGCAAACAAAGAGAACCAACATGAAACCAATGTTCACAGATATTTTTATTAAACGCCCCGTACTCGCCTCGGTTGTTAGCTTGCTCATTTTCCTTGTAGGGCTATTTTCTATTGTGCATTTACAGCTACGCGAATTTCCACAAATGAACACCTCCGTCATTACCGTGACCACTGCCTACCCAGGCGCTAGTGCGAAAGTGATTAAAGGTTTTATTACCTCACCGTTGCAGCAATCTATCGCTTCGGCAGAAGGCATTGATTACATGACGTCATCGTCGGTGCAAGGCATGAGTAGCGTGAGTGTGTATGTGCGTTTAAATTACGATTCACAAAAAGCCTTAACCAATGTGATGAGCAAAGTGAGCGAAGTCACCGCAGAGCTGCCTAAAGCTTCGCAACAACCGGTTATTCAAAAGGCCACAGGCTCGCAAGTGGCCTTAATGTATTTGGCTTTTCGCTCTAAACATATGAATGGCCAGCAAGTGAATGATTATTTATCACGCGTGGTGCAGCCTAAATTAGAAACCTTACCAGGTGTTGCGCAAGCACAAATTTTAGGCGGACAAAAATTTGCGATGCGTGTGTGGTTAGACCCCGCTAAATTAGCCTCATTAAGCATTACTGTGCCAGAAGTTATTTCTGCGATTCAAGCCAATAACTACCAAGCCGCTCCAGGCGCCACCAAAGGCGAATATGTCGCCTATGATGTGGATGTTGATACCGATGTGCATGATGTTGCCGCGTTCAAAAACTTGGTAATTAAAACTGACAATAACGCCGTAATTCATTTAAAAGATGTGGCCAAAGTAGAGCTGGGCGCCGAGTCCTATAACGTGGATGTGAGTTTTGATGGTAAAGATGCCACCTTTATGGCTATTTCTACCACGCCTGAAGCCAACCCGCTTACCGTTGCAGGCGAATTAAGCAAAGCCTTTCCAAATTTAATTAAACAATTCCCCTCAGGTTTTGATGGGCATATTGTTTACGATGGCTCAGGTTACATTCGTGACTCTATTAAAGAGGTGCTGCAAACGATTGGTGAAGCAACGTTAATTGTTATAGTGGTGATCTTTTTGTTCTTAGGTGCGTTTCGTACGGTCTTGATTCCAGTGGTTACCTTGCCCTTATCTTTAGTGGGCGTGTGCTCACTTATTTTTGCAATGGGCTACTCTATTAATCTTATGACCTTACTAGCATTAGTGCTAGCAATAGGGTTGGTGGTGGATGATGCCATTGTGGTGGTGGAGAATGTATACCGCCATTTAGAAGAAGGCAAAACGCCGTATGAATCGGCATTGCAAGGTGCGCGTGAAATTGCTATGCCAGTAATTGCTATGACCATTACCTTGGCGGCGGTGTATGCACCGATTGCCTTTACCAGTGGCATCACTGGTGCATTGTTCCGCGAATTTGCTTTTACGTTAGCGATGACGGTAATTTTGTCGGGCGTGATTGCCTTAACCTTATCGCCGATGATGGCTTCAAAAATATTATCCAAAAAAGTGATGCAAGGCCGGTTTGTGAAATTGGTGGACAGAACGTTTGGCCGTATGCAAAATGCTTACCAGCATAGACTGACCAATGCGTTAAAATATCGTCCAGTTACCATGGTGTTTGCGGTTATTGTTTTTGCTAGCTGTATCTTCATGGGGCTAACATCACAAAAACAATTGGCACCACAAGAAGACCAAGGTTTTATTTTAACCATTGCCAATGCACCGGCGTACTCTAATTTAAATTACTTAACCAAGTACACTGATTTACTAAATAGTGTTTATAAAAAAATTCCTTCTATTGACCATTACTTTATTATTAATGGCTTCCCTAATGCAACCGGTGCTTTTTCAGCTGCGGTGTTAAAACCCTGGGCTGACCGTAGTGAAAGTCAAACGCAAATTCAGAAAAAGCTACAAGCAGCCGAAAGTGGTATTGCAGGTTTACAAGCCTTTCCTATCGAAATGCCTTCAATTCCCTCGCCCGACTCTGGCGGCTTTCCTTTTTCGTTTGTGGTGACCACCACCGATGAATATCCACAGCTTTACGATGTGTCACAACGCATGCTACGCGCCGCAGAAAAAAGTGGCTTGTTTATGTTTGTAACCAGCGATTTAAATTACGATAAGCCAGAGCTAGGTATGAATGTTGACCGTAACAAAGCGGCTGCTCTTGGCATAACCATGCAGCAAATCGGGCAGGCGTTAGGTGGGCTGCTGGGTGGTAACTATATTGACCGTTTCAGCATGGAAGGGCAAAGTTATAAAGTTATTCCGCAAGTGCCACAAAAATTGCGTTTTAATCCCAAAGAATTAAATAATATTTTTGTGCGTGATGCGTCGGGCAACATGGTGGCGCTGAACAATTTGGTGAGCATGAAGCTTGGCAGCATGCCAGGGCAGCTAAATCAATTTCAACAATTGAACTCAGCTACCATTGGCGGCATGGTGATGCCAGGCAAAACCTCCGCTGAGGCTTTGCAATATATGCGCGCCCAAGCAGCGAAAATTTTGCCCGCAGGTTATGGTTATGATTACTCAGGGCAAACTCGTCAAGATGTAAAAGAGGGCAGCACCTTGGTGTACACCTTCTTCTTTGCACTGATCGTTATTTACCTCGTGCTGGCCGCGCAGTTTGAAAGCTTTCGCGACCCCTGGATTATCTTGGTGAGTGTGCCGATGTCATTATGCGGCGCGTTGATTTTTATTAATTTAGGTTTATCAAGTTTGAATATTTATTCGGGCATTGGCTTAATAACCTTAATTGGTTTAATCAGTAAGCACGGTATTTTGATGGTAGATTTTGCCAACAAACTTCAATCCTCTGAAGGCTTGTCTATTCACGATGCGATTGTTAAAGCTGCCGCCGTGCGTTTACGCCCTATATTAATGACAACACTTGCCATGGTATTTGGCATGGTGCCATTACTCATGGCAATGGGCCCCGGTGCCGTAAGCCGATTTGATATCGGTTTAGTGATTGCTTCAGGTATGTTGATTGGCACGTGCTTTACTTTGTTTGTGTTGCCTACGGTCTACACGCTGTTGGCACATAACCATGCCAATAAAGCGAAGGCAATTTCATAAATGTTGCCTCATTTTGGTCTGGTAATACTAGAGGGCGGCTTGTTCGCCCTTGCCGCGGGTTTAGTCTACGGCATTTTTGGCGGTGGCTCGGGGTTGTTTTTAATGCCCGGCTTTTATTTTTTACTGCAACATTTTCCCGGAGACAATGGCAGCGAAATGCAATTTGCTATCGCCACCACCGCCGCCACCAGCGTGGTGCTTGGCCTATATCCATGTTGGTTACAATTTAAAAAGCGTTGTGTTGATGTAGACGTAATTAAAAAAGTGTTCCCTGGTATTTTAACCGGCACGATACTAGCCATTACCTTACTCAATTTTTTAGGCAGTGGTTTTTTAAAACACCTTTTTGGGGTGGCAGTTATTTTAGTAGCAGTTTGGTTTTTACTTTATAACCAAGCTAAAGATAAAAAAGTGTGGCAGCTCGTCAATATTAAAAATTACTGTTGCACCGGCGTGATTGGTTTACTGTGGTTTTTGCTCGGCATTGCGGTATTCACAGTTCCCTACTTACACAAATGCGGCATCGATATGCGCCGCGCGGTTGGCACGGGCACGATTGTAAGCACTATTTTCTCACTCATAGCCGCCTTGTTATTAATGTTAACTGGTAGTTACAAGTTCGGCTTTAGTATCCACCATTTTGGGTATGTGAATACCACGCTGCTTTTAATTGCCGTTATCCCCAGTATTATTGGTGGGATTATTGGCGCCAAAATTTCTCACCTACTGCCCCAACAGAACCTCAAGCGGGTTTACGCTTGTTTGATTCTTGTGATTGGGGTTCTGATGTTGGTTTAGGTTTTTATTTGTCTACATCTTAGCGGGTTGAATGTTAGTTGCTTTAAGGTTTATTAGTTCAGCTACTTGTCCTTTGGGTACAGGGAATAAATGCGTTGACTGTTGAGGGATTATTGTAAGGGTCTGGCTAGCTAAAACCTGAGCATCGCTGGGCCATGCTTTAGCGTGTGCTGTTCTGTCATTTCCACCATTTCGTTCGTGAAAAGTCAAAAGATTCTCGATTGTGATAGGCAAAAATGATGGTCGTCCCATTGCATCGTCTACTGAATAATTTCTCTGATGTCGTTCACAACACTCCCGGTGTAGACCAACGCGCCTACGATCATGATTGCCTGTGCCACGGATGGTTTGAGGTCTTGATTTGTCTGCTGGAAACCCAGTGATCAGTGTTTCACCAGTTTTGGAATTTTCCTGCATGGTATAATGAAAAAACTGACAGGAAACATTGTTGGGTATGAGATGTGAATGTTCAGGAGCACCATATGTATCATACAACGGTGTTAAGATGTCTTCTCGGTCATCATATATAATGACATGCATGCCATGCTCGCTGGATAAGCGCTGCAATCGACAGTATGCTAAATCAAGTTTATGTTCGTTAACATCGATATAGGTACTCAATAAAGAATCAGGATGTATTTTGAGCTGATCAGAATATCGTATAGGAAAATGAGCTGTTGATTCGTCATAAATATAATTGATGGTCTGCTCCCAAGTAGCGCCATCGCTCGCTCTTCTGAACGTATCATTTAACAAATAAGTATCTAAGGTTAAGGTGATGTTCTTTGCTTCACACTCTTGTAAAAAGATATCGACTAAATATTGGAATATGAGTAAAGAAGAAGGTGAGCCAGGACAATTGCCAGAATTTTTATTGTCAATTTCAAAGCTTTGTCTGTTTGAAATTGAACCGAAAGTGACAATGTATTTCTGTGTGTTGCTATCAGCACGTGTATCAAAATGATAAATTTGAGAACGTATATGATCAATCAAAGGACCATAAATTGACATGGTGTCATCTTCGTATAGCGTGATATTTTCTGGTGAAAAGCAACCATCATAATCCAAATAAATAATAAGTTCTATCGGTTCTTTTTGTAGCTTAAATTCGTATAGTCGGCCATGCTGTCTTTTTGTGAGTTTTCTTGAAATAGTGAAATGCTTTATTTGTTCTGCAGAATACATTTTGGATTGATAATCATTGAATGCTCTGAAGACAGCTTGATAATTTGCCAGTGAAACTGGGGAGGGGTTAAAGGCTGCTCTATGAGTAGCTGCCTCACTATCTAGATGGGTTTTAGTTGAGCCAGAAAGCTGAGTTTGAACGAACTTTCTAAAAGAAGGTTGCTTGGTAATGCTTATTTTCTGGTGGCGATAATTTAAGATTCGATTTAACTGAGCATTTTCAAGCAGTGCTTCAGCATTTTCCTGAGATTGTATGCTTGCAACATGTTTTGTTATAAAAGTTGTGCTATTAAACTTATTAAAATGGAAAACATGTAACTGTATTTTGCTCGGCAATAAGTTAACATGTTGTGAAAAAAAGTCTGCTTGCTCCGTAACGACATGTTGATCTGCATCATATATAACGACTATTGAGCCTGGTGCAGGTTGTGCTTGTTGTAAATGACAATATAATAAATCAATTTTAGCTGAATGAATTTTTGGTGGCGACTGTAATTTACCTGATTGTTCAAGTAATTGTTGTTCAATAGCTGCAAACTCCGGTGAATCGTCCTGCCCAATATATCTTAAACCTTGCTGCCATATCGGTTCGTCATCTGTAGAGTGGTATGTATCAGCGAGTAAAAAAGGATCAACCTGCACTTGAATGCTGTCATCGTGTAAGCTATTACGTAATGTTAAAGCAAGTAGCTCAAAGGCTTGCCATGAAAAAACCAGGCGTTTGGCAGAGGCTTTAAACTCATCTTCGAAACACTGTGACCGTGAGTTGCTGCACAGTATAACCTTAAGTGGCTTGGCAGTTCGAATAAGCTCTAGCAGATGCATCACCAAAGGGCCTGATATTTTATATTCACCATCGCGATTCACATATAGGTGTTGTTGCCCCATTTCATTATCAAAATTTAGAAACAGATATAAAGAAAAAACGGGTGCCTTACCCAGATGTTTCCTGCTTTCCGAGTCGGCGCAGGAGTAACGCTGACGTGTCTGGCTATTTATTTTCGAAGCCATGGTATCGTGAGAAATCTTTTGATACCCTTTTTTCATGCGCGTTGAATGAGCTTTGTGGTAGGAGATGAGCGCCAGCGTTATTTGTGTTAGAGTTTCATGTTTAAGACTAGCTACTCCATGAAATAATTTGTTTTTGCGTAAACAATTCTTTGCTAGGTAACCTCCAGATCCTTTGCTGGGTGAACTATAAGGCGTTATTCGCGCATCACTGTTTTTTACATAAAGTCTTGGCTGATAAGAAAAAAATTGCAAACTGACGTTTTGCGGTAGAGCCATTAAAAGCCCATGGTTATTCATTGCCGCTGTTAAGCCATGCAGAACGGATTCTTGATCATAAACAATGACATGACAGTCATCATTTTCACCAAGTCGTTGTATTTTTTGATAGAACAGCGAAAGCTTATAGGGATCAACTACGGCCGTGCTTTTAAGAGTAGGTGTTTTTGATGTTATTGCTGCGAGATCTGCTGAGGCAAGTGCAATTTTATGTTGTAGCGCAGTCGTTTTCTTCCAGACTTCGCCTGCTTTGTCTGTGAGGTTATCTACCAATAAAAATTGATCAGTTAATATATGTTTTTTATCAAGCTTAATGTCTTTGTCTTGTTTTAGTGTCTCTGTTAAATGATCTAAATAAGCTATGTTAGAGGCTTTGCCGGACTGCAGCAATTCGGTGTCTGAAATAAAATCTTGCTCTTTTGAAAAATTACTAACGGAAATACTCTTTAGCGTTATGTGACTCAGGGATGTGTGCCGGAGTGATTTTGTCGCGGCCGCTTTTGCGGGAGGCTGAGTGTGCGCAATCACTTGCCGCATATGTTCTAACAAAGGACCCGTTAGGATATCTGATGCAGCACCCGCAACTGCACCCGGATCTGATTGTGTGTGTGACAGTTCTGGGCTGATTAAAGACATATTAATAAAAAAATAGAGATGCATAAATTATTCTACCTTAAGGCCGGTGCCAGTTTATTATTATTCAACTAATCACATTATGACCTACTAATATTAATGTATCCTGAAGAGAAGAAATTAAGTGCTATATTTTACTTTATAACACAAAAATAGGCTTTTCACTTAATCCTTGCTAGACTACGCTTTTGTGATTCAAAGGTGATTTATGCGCAATCTACTCATTCTCTGCTCTGGCTTACTGGCTATTAGCCCACTTTTTGCCGAACAAGCCGCTCCTCAGCGCCTAGCGCGAGACACTTATTACAGCTCAGGCTACTTAATTGGCCTGAATCTTGGTCAGGCACGCACACAAGTGCCTGATATATCAGGGATTTCTGCAAAAAGGCAAGATTTGTTTGGGCGTATTTATGTGGGTTATAATTTGAGCCATTATTTCGCGTTGCAAGTGGGTTATGTTCAATTTCCTGATGCCAAATACAGCGCGGCAGGCAAAGCGGTCGATACCGTTAGTAATAAAGGCTTTGATGGCTTGTTGCAAGGCAAGTACCCGCTAGGTGAGGGCTTTAGCGTGTTTGGTAATTTGGGTGGCGCTATTCTCGCAGCCAAAAACTCGCCGGCTGCTGGTGGTGGTGTTTCGCAAAATGCCACGGTGCTGGCGTATGGTACAGGCCTTGATTATGTGTTTGCTAACATTGGTGGCTTACACTCGAATGTGAGCTACTACCATACTGATAAGAAAGATACGAATGCCTTGAATGTGCCGGCTGAAGATGGCGTGAGTTTGGGCGTTTATTATCAATTTTAGCGTTGCTTTGGCAGGGGCTTAAGAGGCGCAATATTTTTTGGGATGAGGCATTTTATTTGGGCTAATTCTTTGCCAATTTTACGTCGTTTTTCTTCTAAGTCATAATCTTGCTGTAATCCCAACCAGAAACCTTCACTGGTTCCCAGCGCTTTAGCAAGGCGCAAAGCAGTATCTGCCGTTATTGAGCGTTTGCCTAATACAATTTCATTGATGCGTCTGGGCGGAACAGCGATATCTCGGGCGAGTTTGTTTTGGCTGATTTCTAGAGGCTTTATAAATTCTTCCAGCAGAATTTCACCAGGATGTATGTTTTTTAACTTTCTGATAATTTCACCTGTTAATGGTAATATTCTAAAGTAACATTTTCTATGCAGCCTTGATGCCATGAGAAGCAAAGGCGCCACTGCTTGTTAATCCGTATACTATGTTCACCTTTACGAAGACCCTTAAGCTGCCCTAAATGATTGCTCGGTGGAACTCGAACATCATTCAGTGATAACGCATTATTTAGCATTCTAAGTTTACGGCGGGTAATGGGTTGTATATTGCCCGGTAATTTTTTTGAGCGCTCACCACACCATATTTTAAACGTCTCTTTACATTTAAAGCTTTTAATCATGCTTGGCTCTAATTGTAACGTCAAGCGTTACATAGCGCAATGCGTTATGAATTGTTGCTGTAGTAGAAATGATTGCATCAGTTATTGTAGTATAATAATGTAAGAATTCATTGTCCTGGGGGCGGCTGTTATAGCCCACTCACTTTAATGATGGAAATAAATTGCCGAAGCTTGAACCTTGAAAGTGAGAGGTGCAGCAACATAGGGACAGGCTAAATGAATGTTTGAGAAGATTGCCGCGTCACTGCGCTTCTTGCAATGACGTGTGTTTATTTGGTGCGTGAACTCTCTACTTTCTGCTGCAAAAACTCATAAACCACGCTAGGCATTTCAGGAAGCTTCTCTAAAATAAAGGGCATTTCTGCTTTAAAGCGTTGCAGTAAGCTGCTTAGGCTGTATTTTTCCTTGGCCCATTTTTTCAAAAAAGGATAGACCGTATCCCACAAATCTAAATCGGGATAAAGCTGGCGGCCTAGGCCTTCAATATTTAATAAGGTTTTTTGCAGTAAAATTAATTGCGGCTGAATTTGCATGTCAAACTCACGCGCGACCTGGAATAAGCGGAGCAACACCATGCCAAATGAAATTTCGCTCATGGGCTTTTGAAAAATCGGCTCACACACACAGCGTATAGCGCTGGTTAAATCTTCCACATTAGTGTTTTCAGGGACCCAGAGTGATTCGATATGCAGCTGCGCAATGCGCTTATAATCGTGTTGAAAAAATGCAAGAAAGTTTTCTGCGAGGTAACGCTGGTCGTCGTCTGACAGGCTGCCAACAATGCCAAAATCAATCGCGCAATATTTTGCTTTTTCTGGGTTGGTTAAATCTACCAGCACATTACCGGGGTGCATGTCGGCATGAAAGAAACTATCGCGAAAGACTTGGGTCATAAATATTTCCACGCCATTGCGCGCCAGGCGCTCTAAGTCAACATTATGGCGATTTAACGTTTCAACGTCCGATACTTTCGTGCCGTAGATGCGCTCCATGACCATGATATTTTTGACGGTGTAATCAAAGTAAACTTTGGGTACATAAATAATGTCTGAATCAAGAAAGTTACGGCGCAGCTGTGATGCATTGGCCGCTTCGCGCACCATATCTAATTCGTGATGCAATGTTTTTTCAAATTCAGCCACCACTTCCACAGGACGCAAACGTCTGGCGTCGGGCCAAACTCGTTGTAAGGTTTTGGCTGCACCATATAAAAATTTAATGTTTTTGTTCACAGCTTTTGCAATGTTTGGCCGCACAATTTTCAGCACCACATCTTCACCATTTGGCAGCACGGCAGTATGCACTTGTGCAATGGAAGCTGAAGCTAGCGGTTCAGGGTCAAAATTAGAAAAAATTTCATTAACGGGTTTTTTATACGCTTTCTCTATAATAGCAATGGCCACATCACTAGCAAACGGTGGCACTTGATCTTGCAGCTTAGCGAGCTCATCTGCAATGTCGTCGGGTAGTAAGTCTCGTCGCGTAGAGAGAATTTGTCCAAATTTAATATAGATAGGCCCCAAGGTTTCCAGCGCTAAACGCAAACGCGCCCCGCGCGAAAAATGCTCGCAAACCGACCAGCAACGAGGATTAAGGGCAACCAGCACTTTAACCAACAACATCGCAGGGTGTTGAGGTAATAAGTTGTCTAGCCGATAACGGGCACAAACCCGAGCAATTGATAAAGCACGTAGTAAATTCATAACGCCTTTATAGCATTTTTGGCAGAAAAAAGCTGCTCTGGCTAAAAAAAATTGAGGATTTTAGGCTATAAAAAGGCGATGTAACAGACTTTGCAAAGCGCAAATATTGCACTATTCATGTTTCGTTCACGATGTAAAATATTTCCTATTAAACCATTTTAGCGCTAGCGTAAGCAACACGGTTAAAAAGACATAAATACCGCCCGCAATATACAAGCAAGGCAGTGTTTGATAGGTTTGCGTCATTAGCTGCTGTAACACGCCCATGGTATCTAAAATAGTAATTGTGCTTACCAGTGCGGTACATTTTAAGACCATAATCACTTCGTTGATATACACCGGAAAGATACGCGCAAAAAATCGGGGAATAATAATATGTGCTAAGGTGTGTAATCGCCCAAGCCCAATGGCCTTGGCCGCAATGATTTCGCCTTTAGGCAAGTTCTTCATGGCGCCATAAAATAAGCTGCTGGTGTAGGCGGTTGTGTTAAGCGTTAAGCCCAGCAAGGCACAAAAAGTGGCCGACTTAAAGGGTACGCCCAACAGGCTGTGACTTAACCAGCTAAATTGCAACGGGCCGTAATAAATAATAAATAACTGTACTAAAAAAGGCGTGCCCCGAACAATAAATACAATGCCGTTTATTATTTGCGTGAATACAGGAATGTTATAAAATTTAACGCTGGCAAATATCAGAGATAATATTAAGCCAAGAATAAGGGTGATGACTAGCAGCAGCAATGTTGTGCCAACGCCGCTTAATATAAATTGATAATGGTTTGTTAAAATACTCAGCATAAGACGCTCACAAGGCAAAGTGTTTTTCTATCTTGCCACCTAAAGAGGTAGACAGATAAGTTAAAATTAAATAAATTACCCCGGCAAAAACATAATAATTAAAGGGCTGGAATGTTTCAGATGCAGCAAGATGCGCCGTGTTCATAATGTCATGCAAGCCAATTAAAGAGACGATGGAACTATCTTTTAATAAGACCAGCCAAAGATTAAGCAAGCCTGGCAGCGCATGACGAAAAAGTTGCGGTAACACAATAGAAAAAATAATCGTTGTTGAAGACATACCTAACGCTTTACCCGCCAATAGCTCTTCTTTAGGAATTGCACTAAACGCCGCAATAAACACTTGGGTGGCATAGGCTGAAAAAATCAAGCTTAAGGCAATCACGCCACTTTGAAAAGCACTGACGTCTACATAATGCTTCATTAGGTGCGTTAACAATTGAGTGATGCCATAATAACAAACGAATAGCACAAAAATTTCTGGCAAACCTCGAATTAAAATCCCCCAGCCTTTTATGGGCGCGGCCAACCATTTTGGCCCAAACTCTGCCAGCGCAAGCACTAGCGCCAATAACAATCCGACCAGCAAAGCCGAAAAGGCAACGCCGAGTGTGGTTTTGCTGGCAAGCAGAATGTTGAGGTAATAACCTTGTAACATGTTATTTATTTAAACCATTTTTGTTGCAGTTTTTTTAACTCGCCGTTTTGTTTTAAAGTTATCAAGGCCTTATCTATCGAATTCTTTAGTGCTGCATTATTTTTACCAATAGCAATCGCATTGCCTGGACCAAATATCGCTTTGTCTGTAATGCTACCTACGCTAGTATAATCACTGTTTACAGGCTTTTCTAACCAAGCAGTGCCGACAGGTTTATCTAGAAACACCGCGTTAACTCGGCCAGATTTTAAATCTAATAAAGCCGTCATGTTGCTGGCATACGTTTTGATAGTGATATTTTTGCCGTAGACTTGTTGTAAATAGAGTGGAAAAGTTGTGCCACCCTGCACGCCAATGACTTTACCTTTTAAATCTTGCTGGGTTAAACCAAACTTGGCATTTTTGTTGACCACAAACGTAATGGTGTTTTGATAATAAGCAGTGCTAAAATCCACCACGGCTAAGCGCGCTTGAGTTATGGCCATGCCGCCAAACAAGGCATCGTATTTTCCCATTTTTAAACTAGGGATCAAACTTTCCCATGGCGCATTGACCAATTTGCAAGTTTTGTGCATTTGTTTGCACACAGCTTGCACAACCTCAGGGCCATAACCAATCATTTCATGGTTGGAGGTCATGGCAACAAACGGCGGGTAAGTGGCTTCGGTGGCAAACGTTAAATCGGCCGCAAAAGCAGTTTGGCTTATGCTAACCATGGCTAGCAGAGTTAAAAATATGTTCTTCATGTGTGTTTCCGTTTAGTGATAGGTGTGGGTTAAAAAAGTCGTAAATTCTTTTGTGCTAGGGGCGTCAATGATCTCAGTGCCACCTTGCTCTAAAATATTACCCTGGTGAATAAAGGCGATTTCATCGGCGACCGATTTGGCAAAACCAATTTCGTGCGTGCTAATTAATAAGGTGATGTTATCTTTTTTTAATTCATTGATCAGCCGCAATACTTCTTGGGTCATTTCTGGGTCCAGTGCTGAGGTGGGTTCATCAAACAACATTAAAGCCGGATTCAGCATTAAACTTCTTGCAATAGAAACCCGCTGTTGCTGCCCGCCCGACAAACTGCCAGGTTTGGCGCTGGCTTTATCGGCCAATTCAAACCGGCTCAATAAACTCATGGCTTTTTCTTCGGCTTGTTTCGCTGTTAAATATTTCAATTTTTTGGGTGCAAGCGTTAAATTTTGCAATACGGTTAAATGTGGCCACAAACAAAAATGCTGAAAGACCATGCCGACATTGTGGCGTAGTTGCTTTAAATCTTTTTTGTTTTGCTTGTAATTGCTGCCAAAGGTGAACGCTTGCTCGTCTATAGTAATAGAGCCCGCATCGGCAATTTCCAGCTGATTAATGCACTTTAACAAGGTGCTTTTACCCGAACCACTTTTGCCCAGCAAGGCCATAACCTTGCCCACGCCAAGCTGCAGGTTGATGTTGGTCAACACGTGTTCGTCACCAAACTGTTTACTTAGGTTGTTAATATCTAAAAAGCTCATAAAGACTGCTCATTGTTTTGAGATATAGTAGGGCATGCAAGGTGATAAGTAAAATGAATTGTTTTTCATAAGTGATGAATTATTGCGTGATTTGATTGGGGCAGCGGCCATGGATTGAGACTGGATACTGCTTATTATAACGGCATGCCAAACAATCTGTGTTGTTGTGGTCTGCTTTGGTAAAATTTCATTAAGTTAATAATGAGATCTTTTGTTAGCAACACGCTATTTCCTTGGCGTATAAATTCTTATTAAAGCGGATGTGGCCAGTAAATTATAACCTACGATGTAAAGGCAGCTTCGCCCATTATTTTCATGAGTTCTACTCGGCGTTGTTTACCAATGGCTTCCATTTCGCTGTAAGCCATATTACGCCAATGGTTCGGATCGCGATGAATAGCTTCATCGTATGAAGCAGTAGTCGGATCTTTATCGCGACACCATTCCAAGCTTGGAATGTCGGGCAAAGGTTGGCTGACATCCATGAACTGCTCGAGGTAAGCGGCTTTTAGATAAACATCGGCAAGAAAGCGTTCGCCGGCCCAAAATAACGGCGCGCCACTTTTATGCACATAAACCAAACTATGGTGGTACCCACTAGGGACTTTAAAGCGTGACACACGTGGCTCGAATTCGGCGTAAGGAATTTTTATGTCGGGTTTTCTACCTTTTTGTGGAAAAGTGAGCATCCCCGTTTGGCGGTTCATGGTTCGGTATTTTTGGTCGGGGAGTTTTGAGGCGATGAAAATTGAAATTTTCCAGAGTAAGAATCCACCTATACAAAATCCTGTAGTAAACATAATACACTGTACAAATCCTCCCCATGTATTGTAAACACCTACAAAATAAGCGATAGGCAAGCAGAGCAGAGTTAATATTGTTCCATAAGTACATGAAACAAAGCCCAAGTAAGCTAAGACATAAATTAAACCTATGAAATTATACTTTGAAGAAAAGTGTTGCTTTATATATGCCTGATGTTTTCTATTTAGGTGTGACGTTGTAGGTTTGGCGAAAAAATTCGATTTTTTCAATTCAGGATCTCTTGAAAAAACTGTAGGATTTGCTCGGCTTGCAATTATGTCTTTAGCGTCTAATTCTTGTAATTGATGTAAGCGCATATATTCATTTTTTGGGGACAACCTTGTGTTTTCTGAATTAGTAAAGCGTACTTCATGTGGCTCTTCTGAACGATAAGCAGTTTGAGAATAGCCTGAATTTTGAACTCCATTCTCTTGCTCAAGATCTACGTCGTATGCCGATTGGTCTACATTTCTTAAATTGTGCACCCATGATGTAGGCCCATTATGTGCCATTTCAATCTCCAGTCTTAGTCTTTATACGAAACGATTCATAATTATACGCCTATTAAGTTAATGTGAGCATTCTTTCTTTTATTTAATGAGAAGAAACTTCGACATAATACCATCCCGGCAGTGTTGTATCGATTCTCAACCCTTTGATTTCACGCGATTCTTTAGGCAATTTTTTTGTGCCTGGCACATAAGGGAGCGAATATTTATGTTTTTGGCTGTATAAACGCACACGAGTGCGATAATTGATTTTCGTATCAATACTGATAAACCCCTCATGTTCATGAGTGATTTTCACCGGGATGTCATTGTAGATATAGCGCATGGCAACAACTCTTCCCTGCGCGTCACAACACTGTTTAATACTCGCGGGTGTTATTAAGGTTTGTTTAGCATGCTCTATGTTTTTTACAATCATAACCGAGTTGGCAGCGGTCACCACTTGGCTGGTTTCGTTTTCACGCTCCCAAGTCGTTTCAACTTGCAAGCTAACATCGCCAATTTTAAAGCAAGGTAATTTAATGTAGACTTCTATAGATTGATAGCCTGTTTTTTCCTCTGGGTTCAATATACTTATGCTGGCATTTGGCGTTTGTAAGATACTGAGCAAGCTCGTGCAGCTTTCATATTCGGTCATATTTTTTTCAGGCAACACTAAACTTAACGGACAATGTTTTGTCCAGTGTTGTAATGGTGTTTCTTCGCAATTATAGGCTACAATAAATGCAACAAAGCTTACAAGAGAAGCTATCCAGCCAAGCGGGCCCAAAGACTCTAAAAAGAAGTAAGCAGTAGAATCTTTGGCGGCATATTCGGCTAATATAGCTAATATTTCCAGCACATCTGCACTTATATCTAATATATCAGCTATGCTCTCTCCAGTATTATGTTCATGTATGCTGTGCAATAGATCACTAATATTAAAAACTAAGGAAATCAGGTTTGCACCCACTCCCATTAATGCGATTGGAGTAAGCCGAACCCCGTGTGACATATCATCAATATAATTTTGTATGGCGACCACCCAGTCTTCATCTTTTTCTGGATTAATATTTTCAAATACATGATACAGTAAACGTACATTTTCAAGACCCTTGAATTTAATACAAACAACTTCAACAGCATAAGCTGTATAAAACAAAAGCTCTAATAAAGCAGAAAATTTTCTTATTTTAGTTGATTGCTCAGCCACAGCCCCCCTCACCATCACCAAATTAACCACCGACATCCCCAGTAGCAACACCGCTAATGCCTTAGTCCCCCGTCCGGTTATATTTCGTAAGAATTGCTCACTGTCTTTATCAACCACATACAAAGGCTGATTGAGTTTTTTACCTAGCTCGCCAGTACGTATTTCTTCATATAGCGCATTACCCGCTGCTTTATCGGTGATTGATGCGCCGGTGTTGTTGAGCACATCTGCTGGTGTGAATTGGCGCAGGGTTTTGCCTTGCAGGTCTTTTTGCATCGCTGAGAGGCCTTGCTCTGGCGTTTTGTTGGGAGAGTTGGTTTGGTTATCGTTGGCTGCTTTGTAGAGCAAATCTATGGGCTTGTTGCGGTATTTTGTGTCTAACTCTGTGGGTAGCGGTTCGCCGGCGCGTTTGACGGCACTAATTTCGTGTTTATCGGCGCTGGTTAAGGGGCTTGGTGTTAGCGATTTTTGGGTAACTTTTTGTTTGGCGTATTCGCTAATACGTGATTGCTCAAAACCTAAAAAATCGTACTCCTCGGCATAATTGTCTACTAGCGTGCCGGTGCGTTGTACATAGATATTAGATAGGGACGTGTTGCCTGTTACGTGAAACCAATCGACCATTTTGTGCATGTTTTTTTCTAGCTGTAGCTCGTCGTGGTTTTTGACAAAGGCGTCATTGATAGTATTGAGTGATTGGTACACCAAGTTAATATTTTTGTTCATGGCGCCAAAGCCTAGCGCAAACATCATGGTGTTGAAAGTGGCCGTGCCGTCGTCATCTTCGCGGCAGATCCCTTCGTGAAGAGAGCCGGAAAAATCGTTCTCTTCTTTTATAGACTTTTCAATACCCTTAACGTTCTCTTGAGTAGGGAAAATAGTTTTGGCTAAAGGGTGCGCGGGAGTAATGAGCTTGCTAATGTAGTCTATGCCAGGTGGTGTGTAGTCTGGCCGTGCATCAACATCAAACGCCGCATCAATACTATCAGGATTCAACGTGGTGCTGCTCAGAATCCCCGCTAAACTGGCAAGCATGGGTGCAATTTCGTAAGCATTGTTGGCCATAAAATCTTTAAACTCGGTATTAAAATTCAACGGCGTG
>JAWUVP010000040.1:0-52297 GCA_034112285.1 Gammaproteobacteria bacterium | reverse complement strand
AAGAAGATGGCATCATGGCTTTGAGCATGTCATCAAATGGGCAATACATTATAGCAACCACGCTACGTAAAAAACTTATCCTTTTTAACACAGTAAAACACACCTCTAAAGTTCTGAGTAAACAAGCAAATATATACAGTGCCTATTTCATCAAAAACACGAATGACTTCATCTGGCAAAATGACAAAAACAATACCGTTTACATTGAATCAGTCACAGGAAAACAAATTCGCCATTTCTCACTTGACGTCCCTAGCTACGGCGAAGTGATGACCAGCAATCTTAAAACATATATTTGTAGTGATGAGAATTTCAATTTAATTTTTGAAGAACCTCATAAAACCGAAATAAAACAGTTCAATGGCACAGGCTTTCAAGGTGCTGGGAAAGTCATGAACTTAGACATATCTTCTGACAATTCTAAACTATTAATTAGCGGCCTCAACACAAGAGAAGATTTAAAC
The DNA here is from genome assembly GCA_034112285.1 of Gammaproteobacteria bacterium. GTDB lineage: Bacteria > Pseudomonadota > Gammaproteobacteria > JABDGN01 > JABDGN01 > JAWUVP01. The sequence goes on along the minus strand of JAWUVP010000040.1, from coordinate 51,833 downwards.
ACGGCTCAAACACCGAAAACAATGAAACAAACTCACTACCCTCTGGAATCTTTGACCCTTTGGAACATCAACTCAAAAAATGTTATTCAAGGCTACCCTGGAAATGTATTCAAAACATTTGCCACCATCAGCCCTAATGGAAATAATATCGTCGCAGGAGATGAAGACACACACCTACGAGTTTGGGACATTAAACACCAACGCTTTATTTTTCAAGCATACGATCTTTATTTAGGCAAAGATATTTCTACCGGCCCAGGCAACAATGACTACAGATGGGACAAGTCTGTATTAAAAATTTTCCCACCAAAAGGCTTCTCATCCCAATATAATGGCGGCTCCCCTAACGTGGTCAGCCTTAAGTACATTGATAAAAATCATTACTTACTCTTTAGCTACGATATTGCATACGCCATTTTATATAACACCTTAAATCCAGCGCCCATTAAATATTTAAAGCTTAGCAGTACACCCTTCCCCGCCGTCAATGCTTATGAGCGAAATTTAGCTATTGATAGCTCATGGCATACACACATGTTAGTCATTGCTCATGCTATTGATCCAGGCATTACTGTTTATCAATATTTTCCAAAAACAAAACGACTGAAAGTGATATGGAATACAAAAACATTACATGTAAAATAGGTCATATAACGATTTTTAATCAAAGAATCGATATGCTAGAAAATGAATTCGCCGACTGGCTACTTACCTAAAATATGGTTTAAGGTTTGCACCAGCATTAACAAGCCAACCGAAATGACCAGCAAATTAAACAAGCGATTCAGCCACGCGTGGGTTATCTTATTACGCCAATGCGTGGCCATTTTTGCGCTGAAAATCATTGGTACACCCACAAGCAACATGCCCGGCAGATAAATATAGCCTAAGCTATAAGCAGGTAATGGCTTGTGCCAACCCAGCACAATATACACGGCGCAAAACAAAAACACATTGAAACTACCCGCCACCATGCAATGTGCTAACACCGTTTTCATGCTGTAGCCAAAACGGCGAAAAAACACAACCAAAAAAAGCCCCCCACCAAGACCAAACACATTGCCTAGCCCATTCACCATGCCAGCACCTAAGGTCAGTAGCACATTATTACGGTATGTGTTTTTGGGCATAACCCCGACTTTTTGAATCCGCTTAATCAAAGGTAAGCTTAGCACCAACACCGCAAACAAAAATGTAAAGATATTCCCCACTAAAAATGGTGCGGCAAAGTGCAAAAACAGAGCGGCGAAGAAAGAATTGATGAATAAAATATAGAGCAATCGTTTGTCGATTTCAATTTCTCGGCGATGCGTCCACGCGCTGGTCATCACCGCCAGCCAACCACAAGCTAATCCCGTGCCAACCGCTAGAGGCGCAATGTAGATTTCAGGTACGTGCTGTAAATGGAAAAAATAGAAAAAGATTGGCACCAAGATAATACCGGCACTCATCCCCAATAAAACGCTACCGACACCGGCGACAAGGCCGGCAATAATTAAGATTAAAATTTCTAACATAATAGGTTACATGTCAATAAAGGATAATAGTAAATTCACAAGCTCAAGTACAAAATGCTCTTAGCTTTTCAACATCAAGTTTAAAAAGTGTTGCGGCTCTCTGGATAGAATATCCTTCATGTTTAACCAACATTTTTGCATGCTTCAGCGTCGTTTCATGAACCCCTTCTTGACGTAAAGATTGCGCTATAGTCATAATTTTTTCCTCTTCTTCCGGCACTGTTTTGCTTAATCGTTGTAAAAATTCCGCTGGCTCAGCTACTTCACCCGCGTCTAATCCGTAGTATAGCATATGCTGATAGAACCGCTGATCGTAATCATAAACTTCACGGAAGATCCCCTGCTCAAACATATAATCAAACGTCCCACTCAAATCCGGATCACGAATATGTTTTTGCATTAAATTTAAGCCCGCCAGAACCTTATCCTTGGCTAACTCAGCATCACTAAATTGTTGCAGATCCATTAAGGCAAAAGGCTGCATGAATAATTTTCGTGCCAAATCTGGATGCTCAAAACAATTATAAATGTCTTGCTCAAAGCCACCGCTGGGCTCTGAGCCTGCGTAATATACCATCGGATAAACTAAGGGTAGCTTCCTCGATTTATACGTACGCAAATGCCGTTGCATGATTTGTACGGTATAAGCCAATATCCTAAAAGCCATCAAATGATCAACTGTGCTTTGATGCTCAAGCAGCACATATATATAACTCGCGCGACCTGCACATTCAACTTTATACACCATATCTGAAATGTGCTCATTCATCACCGCATCTAAATGGCTACTCTTCTGTAAAACCAATGTATCTAAATCAATACAATCTCTCACTTCATCAGGCAAATAAAGCCGGAAAAAACGTTTTGCTAAATGAATATTGTTAAGGCTGGCTCGCGCAAATTTATCATGTGGATTGTGGGTTTGTTGGTTCATTCTGGTATTATAATTGATCTTTAAAGAATTACAATGTAATGCAATTTTGCAATAAACTGCAAATATTGCATTAAAATTGCTTTACATGTTCAACGGAACCATTAAAATGCCCCCATGAAAGAATATACAGTAACACTCAAATCAGCCGAAAAAGTCACGCCCAACATCCTGCATTTAGCCTTTGTGCGCAGCGATGGTGAAACCCTTGAATTTAAGCCTGGGCAATTTCTCACCTTTTTACTGGATTCTGCCGATGGCGTCAAACGCCGCAGCTACAGTATTGCCAGCATTCCAGGCAAAACCACTGATTCCCAAATTGCCATATCCTATCAAAAAGATGGCGTGGCCAGTGAAGCCATGTTTAATCTTAAAACAGGTGAAAGCTTGACGTGCAGCGGGCCTTTTGGCCGCCTGGTTTTTCGCGACAACGAAGCCCCTGCACGCTACTTTTTGGTGGCCACCGGCACAGGCGTGGCGCCCTACCGCTCTATGCTGCCACAAGTTGCAGAACGCTTGGCCGCAGATGAAAAATTAGAAGTGCATTTGTTATTGGGCGTGCAATACCGTGCAGACTTATTATATGGTGAGGATTTCGCCGCCTTTGCTGCCGAGCATCCGCGGTTTCATTTTCATGCTTATTTTAGTCGTGATGAATTAACCGCACCCCAAGCACATGAACACAAAGGTTATGTGCAAAATGCCTTTCCTGATTTTAATTTAGATCCAGATGATGACTTGGTCTATCTGTGCGGCAACCCAAACATGATTGATGCCGCCTTTGCCTGGTTAGGTGAGGAAGGCTTTTCACCGCGCGCTGTGCGCCGTGAGAAATATATTTCTTCAAACTAGAAATTTACTTTCCGTTATAAGAGTTTATTGCGGCGCTAATTTTAACAGCGCTGCAAACACATCACCGGCGCGCTTTTGCTTACAAACTTGCCATTTAGCGGGCAAATCAACTTTATCTAAACTTATTTCTGTTTCTACATAAACCCAGGCTTGCTCGGCCAATAAATTATTGTTAAGCAATTTTTTTAAGCAAGCGGGTAATAGGCCTTGGTTGAAAGGGGGATCTAAAAACACAATGTCAAATGGCTGCCAAGCTGGCAAAGTTTGTTGTAAAAAATCTGTCTTATCAATTTGCACATTGTCTGCTTTTAAAATAGTTTTATTATTTTCTAACTGCTGACAAACCCGTTTGTTACAATCAACCAACACCACATTACTTGCTCCGCGAGATGCTGCTTCAAACCCCAAAGCACCCGAGCCTGCAAACGCATCTAAACAATTTGCGCCGACAATATCTGCGGCCAACCAATTAAATAAGGTCTCCCGTAAGCGGTTGGGCGTGGGCCGCACCTGCGCAACATCTGGCAAGGTTAACTGCCGGCTGCGCCACTTGCCGCCAATGATGCGCAACGTATTATTGGGCATTGGTTTTCCCTGCTGTGTTTCCACCCACCGATAAAACTACCAAGCGTTTTACATCAACTTCTTTAGCAAAAGCTAGTTCAATTTTAGTGCCACTGATCGCTTCAACTTGTTTACGGTAAGTATCTAGATAATTTAACGGCAAATTATAATAACCAATGTCGGCCACAATACTAAGAATAGCACTGTTGCTACTTATGCCTAATGGAAAGCTACCGACCAAATAATCTTTAGCCGCTTTAAGCTGAGGCTCGGTCGGGCCTTTGGCAATAAAGTCGGCTAAATACGATTGCGTCATATTACTGGCGCGCACCGCTTCGTCGTTACGACTTTTTAAATTAATGACAAAAGCACCAGTTTCACTCAACATATCAAAACGACTGTAAACGCCGTACGTTAAACCATATTTTTCACGTACGTTACTCATTAAAATAGAGCCCAAATTACCTGCGCCGCCCAAAATATAATTACCGACTTTCAAGCTAAGGTAATCAGGGGCGCTGCGTTTAACGCCTAATTCGCCGATTAAAATCGTATTTTGCGTCGAAGGAAAATCTATGTGTTTATTTAACCCCGTGTTCGTATCCACCGGCATTGGCATATGTGCCGCTTCACCGCGCGGAAATTTACCAATCACTTCTTCGGCCATTGCTTCAGCTTTTTTTCGGGTCACATCACCCACAATCACCACCAAGGCATTGCGCGCAACATAATATTGATGATAAAACCGCGACACTTCTGCACGGCTCAGTGTTGGCACTGAACTGACGGTGCCTAAGGTACTATTCGCATAAACGGACGTACCCCAAATTGCTTTTGCAAATGCACGGCCAGCCAAATAACCTGGCTGTTGTTGCGCGGCTTTTAACCCAACCATAATTTGTTGCTTTAAACGCTCAACACTCCCTTCTGGAAACGTTGGCTGTTGCAAGATTAAACTAAAATTTTCCAGGGCCGATTTCAACACGTCTGGCTTAACCAAGCTACGCAATGTTAAAACACTGGTTTCTTTTGAAACGTTATTGTCAAATTGTGCGCCCACGTCATCGAACTGCTGCGCCAATTCATCAACGTTACGTTTCCCAGCACCTTCATTCAACATCGCATTAGTTAATGCAGCCAAACCAAGTTGGTTGCCATCGTGAATGGAGCCCGCTTTAAAAATAACCGCCATGTCTACCATGGGAATTTGCGGCGCCTTCACAAATAAAACTCGCACACCATTTTCTGTGCGCCAATTTTGAATGTTGACAACAGGAGCCGCTATCACATTTGCGACAAAAACCAGTAAAGCACTAAAAATTATACCGCGCATCATTTCACTCCTGCTTGGCTAGCTGTTTGGGCTAGTTGCTGCTTGGCTGCCGCTTGTGTACTCATGGGCAAAGGGTGCAAGACAGCGGTGGTTAAACGTTGTTTCGTTAAAAACTCATTCGCGACTAATTGAATTTGTTCTGGCGTGACTTTTTCAATGGCTTTAACGTAATTATCTGATAACTGGTACGGCAAACCAACACTGATTAAACTGCCCAGCTGCGATGCTTGCGCCGAAAGAGAATCTTGCCCATAAACCTTTTGTGCAATAATTTGTGTTTTAACACGCATCAACTCCGCCGGCTTAATTAACTTGGTTTTAATATTGGTTAGCTGCTGGTTAAAGGCTTGCACTAAGCTTTCAACTGTACCCTTGGCACTCGGCACACCACTTAATTCAAACAACGCGTTTAAACGCGAGGTAGGATCATACCTACTCGATGCACTGGCAGCCACTTTTTCGCCGCGTATTAAATTTTGACTAAATCGGCTGCTGTCTGAACCGCTCAATACTCCACTGAGCAAAGCTAAAGCATATGCTTTCCACGCCTTCGCTTTGGGTAATTGCGTAAGAACCGGCACATTATAAGTCATAAAAAGTTGCGAGACTTTTGCAGGTAAAGAAGCATTAACGCTACGCACGCCAATAGGCTCTTGCTCTACAACTGGCTTTTGGACCAACAGGGCTTGTTTTGGAATGTCAGAAAAATACTCTTCAGCATATTCTTGCATTTTGGCAGGCTTCACATTACCGACTATAACAATAGTTGCGTTATTGGGCACATACCAGGCGTTGTACCAATCACGCACATTGGCAATATTTAAATTTTTCAAATCGCCCATCCAACCAATCGTCATATGGTGGTAAGGGCTAGATAAAAAAGCGGCAGCACGTAAGCGCTCATACAAGCGCATAGCGGGTTGGTCGTCATAGCGCATACGACGTTCTTCCATCACAACTTGAATTTCTTTTTTAAAAGCGGCTTCACTTAAGGTGGCAAAACGCATTCTGTCGGCTTCCATTTTAAAAGCCAAATTAATTTTATCGGCAGAAAACTCTTCATAATAGGCGGTGTAATCATCACTGGTGAAGGCGTTTAATTGACCGCCATTCTCGTTAACCACCTTACTATAAGTTTCATTCGGATAATTTTTAGTGCCTTCAAACATCATGTGCTCTAACACATGTGAAATGCCCGTTAAGCCATTAGGCTCATAACTGCCGCCCACGCGGTACCAAATTTGGAAGATGGCGACTGGTGCCCGTGTGTCGGGTTTGACCAATATTTTTAAGCCATTTTTCAAAGTGAATTCACTCACGTTGCTAGCAAAGGCCATGGGGAGGGCAATGCAGCTTAAACACAGTAAAATAAGCAATCGACGCATGATGATTATCCTTCAAAAAAGTGGTAGGATAGCGCAGTTTCGAGGTGATAGCAAAGCCCCTTGCCGCGCCCTTTTTACAGAAGGGCGCGTGTTTTTTATTGAACCATTAAATAAGATATTGACCACTATGATCTTTAAAAAAAAATCTAAACCCAGCTTATTTAAGCGCTTAAAAGCAGGCTTAAGCCGCACCAGCAATGGCCTCGCCGACTTATTTTTCGGTGAAAAAGAAATTGATGCTGATTTTCTAGACGAATTACAAGACACGCTCATTATGGCCGACGTTGGCATTGAAACCACCGAAAAGCTTACCGCAGATTTACACAAGCAAATTTCTCGTAAAGAAGTCGCCAATCAAAGCAGTGTGATGCAAGCCCTGGCCGGGCAAATGCAAGCCATACTCACCCCAGTAGAAAAACCTCTAGAGATTGGGCCAGAACACAAACCTTATATCATTCTGATGGTTGGCATTAATGGCGCCGGCAAAACCACCACCATTGGTAAGCTTGCACAGCGCTTTCAACAACAAGGCTTAAGCGTCATGTTAGCCGCTGGCGATACCTTTCGTGCCGCCGCGGTGGAGCAACTGCAAACCTGGGGAGAGCGCAACAATGTTGCCGTTATCGCCCAAACCGGCGCCGCTGATAGCGCTGCCGTTATTTTTGATGCCATTCAAGCGGCCAAAGCCCGCAAAATAGATGTATTGCTTGCAGACACTGCCGGCCGGCTACACACACAAAATAATTTAATGGAAGAGTTGAAAAAAATTGTACGCGTCATTCAAAAAGCCGAACCCAGCGCCCCACATGAGGTTATGCTGGTGCTCGATGCCAGTATTGGCCAAAATGCCCTGCAACAAGCCAAAGAATTTCACAAAGCCATTGCTGTTAGCGGCATTACCGTTACAAAATTGGATGGCACCGCAAAAGGTGGTATTATTTTTAGTATTGCCGATCAATTGCAATTACCCATTCGCTTTATAGGTATGGGTGAAACGTTAGATGACTTGCAAGCTTTTAATGCCGAAGCATTTGTGCAAGCTTTACTAGGAATGGACCCCACATGATTCACTTTGAAAAAGTTAGCAAACGCTATCCCAATGGCCACGAAGGCTTAAAAAAAATCAACCTGGACGTAAATGCCGGGGAAATGGTGTTTTTAACCGGCCATTCAGGCGCGGGCAAAAGCACCTTATTGAAATTGATTGCCGGCCTTGAACTCGCCACGTTTGGCCAAATTGAAGTCAACGGCCAAAATTTAGAAAAATTAAATGCCCGCAAGCTACCCAAGTTTCGCCGCGACATAGGTATTGTATTACAAAACCCACACCTCATTCCCGACCAAACACTATTTGAAAATGTCGCCCTGCCATTAATTATTGAAGGTTACACTGAAAATGACATTGGTAAACGCGTGCGAGCCGCGCTTGATAAAGTCGGCTTGTTACATAAAGAGCATTTTTTGCCCGAAGAATTATCCACCGGTGAACAACAACGCGTGGGCCTAGCCCGTGCCGTGGTAAATAAACCCACCTTATTATTGGCTGATGAACCCACTGGTAATCTCGACCCTGAGTTGTCATTAGAAATTATGCGTCTGTTTAAAGATTTCAATCTAGTGGGCACCACAGTATTAATCGCCACCCATGACATAGAACTTATCAACGAATTTGATACCCGCGTGTTACACATCGAACACGGTCAATTAAGTGAGGCGTCTAATGACTAGTTCTGCACAGCGTCAAAACAAACCGCGCTTTAGCTTGCGCGTTTATTTTTCACACCATAAACATGCGTGGAAACATGGCTTGCGCCAGCTCAGCAAAAATCCTTTAGCCAGCATTTTAACCATTGCCGTCATTAGCATTACCTTGCTGTTGCCAACCGGGCTGTTAACCGTGCTCACAAATTTACAACAGGCAACGCATGATTGGAACAAAGGCACTACCTTATCCATTTATATGACGCCCGATGCGACTAGCGCACAATTTAGCTACGTGCAGCAAGCTTTAAGTAACGTGAGCAATGTAGGCAACATTAAATACATTTCACCCGACCAAGGCTTAGCACAATTTAGCAAACAATCCGGCTTAACTAATGTTATTCAAAGCTTAGACAGCAACCCCTTGCCTGGTGTTTTTAAAATAACGCCTATTAACCAAGCTACTCCAGCGGTAAACCTATTACGTTCACAACTTTTAGCACTGCCTAACATTACCGATGTTAAAATTGATATGCTCTGGGTTAAACGGTTAAACGCTATCATAAAATTATTGCAACAATTCACTTATGGCTTAGCGATTGTATTAGCTCTTGCGGTGTTATTAATTATTGGCAACACCATTCGCATGAATATTCAGACCTATCACCAAGAAATTGAAGTCATGAAATTAGTGGGGGCAAGCAACCGCTTTATTCGCCGACCATTTTTATACTCCGGCCTGCTCTATGGCTTAAGCGCCGCTATTTTTTGCGCGGTAACCTTGGATTTTTTCATGCTATGGCTACAAGGTCCACTCAATAAATTAACTGAATTATATAGCACGCAATTTGCACTAGATGGCTTAAGTATTTCACAGACCTTGCTCTTGATTATGGCCGGCTGCCTGCTGGGTTACATAGGCTCTTGGCTGGTTGTAGATAAATATCTACGCCGCATTTCGCCACACTAAAAAACTTTTAAAGAGATGTGACGTAAATAGGCACGGCATCAGATGAAAGCAGCCTTTTGATTCTTTTTATTTTTGGCTCTGTTTGTTCATCATGTTGCTGAATAAAAGTAAGTATTTTATTTTCTGTAAACACTTGCGCTTCTTTTCCCAGTAAATTGCCTACGTCATCCAAGTTCACGTAGGTTTTATTGCTCGAAGCATAGCGCTCCCCTACGTGTCCAAAAATATTCACCCAAGCCAGGTCAACATCTTTTATATCTTCACGTATACTTGAAAAATTGGCCAAGCAGCTCCGTCTTGAATCCCATGTGGGCAACATATGTAGTGGCCCAGCATTGGAAGGCGTGCGAATATGTTCGCTTAACTTTTGTTCGTCAATAATAGTTTTAAGCTTATTATTTAACGCGATGATATAATGGTCACTTAATTCAAGCATTTTATGGCCACCCATCAATTCTTCATAGACCTTACGCACACATAGCTCTGATGTTGGTGCGTGAGAAAACACATGCCGAACACCCTCAACAACCTCACATTCCAACAAGGATAAATGTTGTTGGTAGCATGTAATTAAGCGGCGCATTAACCTTAGCTTTTCATCAGAAACTGATTCTTCCTCCCCTTCTGGACAGGTGATATATTCTTTACCCCCTATTTTAACATGCACCATCGAGCCAAAAAGATATATGCACAGTGTATATAAAGAAGAAATGTACTCCAAGGCCATTCCGGGCCTGCGCCATTTTTTTTGCAAAACAAATTCAAATGTCTCTAAAAAAAGTTGATCATGATTAGAGTAAATAATAGTGAAATTTAGCCCGCTTTTATCCATGGCTTCAAAAACCAACAGGGTTAACAGGTCAAACAAGCCTCTGTCTGCCAAAGTATCGCCAATGAAGCGCAGTTTAAAATCAACCCGTCGAAAAGTAGTTCTTTGCAGCTGAGCAATAAAGCGCCGTGAAACATCCTCATATTTTTTTGCACTTATATCACACGTAGCTATCTGATTATATATTCGAGCTAGCACACGCAAATCTAATGAATTAATTACCCCCGCCGCGCTCAAAAAACACAACAACTTATGCGTATTACCATGCAAGTCACCAAAGGTGATAGAGCGAATTGAGCCGCCTCTAATGATACGTTGCAAATATTGTGGTTCGTTGAATCGAATGAAGTTGGTTTGTAAATCAATTTGAATTGTTGTTTTCATTTTCTTGGCTAATTAGTAAAGAGAATAGCGCGAGGATGCTACACAACACTAACCAACAAGACAAGTCATATAAAAATAAAAACGGCGGGTAGAAATTTATTCCTTTTCGCAACACACTGTTTGCAAATACAATAGCTTTACATAGCGATAGTAAGCACCTTGCGCAAACGATACCGCTAACACAAAGCCCGCATTACCATCCAAAAAACCTGCCTGGAGTATATAGATTTTCAAAAACATCCACCAAGCATGCGTTACGGCTTTAAATATAGAGCTTTTTTTACCGCGGGCAAAACGTTGCTCGGCCACTAAGTCGGTGTACTTATTCATTTTTGCAACAATAGTGTGAATACTACCAAAAGAATAATGGTAAATCGGTTGTTCAATTTTGCCGACCTGGCCATCAACCACAACCGTTTCATGCACAATGTCATTGGAAAATTTTGCATGCGCCCTTTTAAATAAACGCACCGTTTGATCGGCGCCACAGGCATGCTTAATTAATTTATTCCAAAACACCACTGGGCGCTTAATGGCATAAGCCTCTGCCGTAGTCGCTTGCGTCATAAGCTTTTCAATGTGGGCTGCTAGCTCAGTTGAGACTTCTTCATCGGCATCTAAAGATAACACCCATTCGCCGGTGGCTTTTTGCAGCGCATTATTTTTTTGCACACCGTAGCCCGGCCAATCAATCTGAAACACATGTGGCGTAAACTCTTTGCATATTGCTACCGTTTCATCATGACTGCCGGAATCGACAATAATGATTTCATCGGCAAAACGCACCGACTCTAGGCAGCGGCGTATGTTTTTCGCTTCATTTTGCGTTATGATGGTTACACTCAATTTTGTCACAAAACGTCCTTAGCCAGTCGGGCGCCTATAATAGCATTTATTGGCCTTTCTACCCACTGAAGACCCTAGAAACACTAGAAAAACCCCTCACAAACATGGTATAATTCACCGCTATGTCTATACTAATAAACGAAAATAAGCTTAAATTTATTGCCATTAGGGAGTCTTATGACTAAAGCATTGAAACCTTACGCCGCTATCCCCACACCCGTTGGTAGCTTAGACGCGTATTTAAGCAGCATTAATAGCGTGCCTATGTTGACTGCACAAGAAGAAAAAGACCTTACAAATCAATTGTTTGAACACAATGATGTGGATGCTGCCCGCCGTTTGGTGATGTCGCATTTACGCTTTGTCGCCAGGGTTGCCAAAGGCTATATGGGCTATGGCCTGGGCTTAGGTGATTTAATTCAAGAAGGTAATGTTGGCTTAATGAAAGCCGTGAAACGCTTCGACCCACGCGTAGGTGTGCGCTTAGTCACCTTTGCTGTGCATTGGATCAAGGCTGAGATACATGAATATATTATTCGAAACTGGAGAATTGTTAAAGTCGCGACAACAAAAGCGCAACGTAAATTATTCTTCAACTTACGTAGCCAAAAGAAACGCTTAGGTTGGTTTAGCAAAGCCGAAGTTGAAGCGGTAGCTGATGATTTAGGGGTTAAACCCGCTGAAGTGATGGAAATGGAATCACGTTTGAATGCTCACGACCCGGCTTTTGACGCCCCCAGCGATGCAGATGATGAAAAAATCTTTGCGCCAGTACATTACTTAGAAGATCATTGCGCCGACCCTGCGATACACGCCGAACTGGATGACACCAGTAGCACACAAAATGCTGGCTTACATACAGCTATGGCCAAACTTGACGATCGCAGCAAAGATATTATTCAAAGTCGTTGGTTTTGTGATTCAAAATCAACCTTACATGATCTTGCCGCCAAATATAGCGTTTCTGCTGAGCGCATTCGCCAGCTTGAAGCCAATGCGATGAAAAAAATCAAAATCGACATGGTCGCTTAAATTTAATTAACCCTTTACTCACGAACGTTCTTTAAACAAGTGTTCGTGAGAATAACAGCGCGAATTCACATGATGCATATCATTCAAATGAAACCCAGCGGAAATCTACTTTTTGTAGAAGATGGCGAAACAGTATTACAAGCAGCCATGCGCAGCGGTTACGAATTTCCTTTTAGCTGTGGCAGCGCCACCTGTGGCACCTGCATGGGCAAAGTTTGCGATGGCAATTTCACCTATGACGGTGTTGAACCCTACGCGCTAGACATCGATGCACGTGAAAATGGCTTTGCTTTATTTTGCTCGGTCAAACCCACCTCCGATATGGTTATCGATATCGAAGATGTTTATGCACCACACTTTTTTCCCGCGCGCAAAGCCGAATACCAAGTCAGCGACTTTAGTATTTTAAAAGACAATGTTTATCAAGTATTTTTAATGCCGAAAAAGAAAGCGCTAAAATATCATGCTGGGCAATATTTGAAAATCGTATGCAACGATGGCGTGCCGTTACCGTTTTCAATTGCTGGTATGTATCAGGGCGATGGCCGCGTGGAATTACAAATTAAGGATATTGACGACAACCCTTACACCACTGAAATTGTAAATAAAATTAAAGCCAGAGAAGATTTATTATTACGCGGCCCTTATGGTACCGTGCGCTACTACCCTGAATTAACCCTGCCTATTCTCTTTATGGCAGGCGGCACCGGCATTGTGCCCATTAAAGCCTTGATTGAAAAAGCCATGCATACCAATCCTGAGCAAAGCTTACACCTGTATTGGGGTGGCAGCAAAGTGGAAGACCTATATTTGCTTGAGACATTCGCTGAACTGGCGGAAAAAAATAAATCATTTAATTTCACCCCGGTCTTATCCAAAGCTGCAGCAGGGTGGGATGGTGCCGTGGGGAATTTAGCAGACTATATTGCGCTGCAATATCAAGACATGGCAAGTTTTCAAGTTTACATCAGCGGTGCAACTGAGCTAGTTTATGCAGGGCTTGATGCTTTTACCGCTAAAGGTGTAAAGCCAAAATTGGTATTTTCAGATACGTTTGAATATTTTCCACGCGTGAGTTGAATATACCCATAGCGATTGAAAACTCGGCATTTATGGCACAAATTTCTAAGTCAGAAATGCCGAATCTTCAATCACTACGGGTATAGTTTAAATCGAATCAACGTAACGTGTAACGTCAGCTAATTTTGCTTCAGAAAAACCTTTTTTTCGACCAACACAACTCTCACATTTTCCACAAGCCTCACCCGCAGTATTTGCTGCATAACAGGTTACCGTTAAACGGTAGTCAATGCCCATTTCTGTTCCAAGTAATAAAGTTTGTGCTTTAGTTTTATTAATCACCGGCGCATGAATGCGCATCGGCGCCACATCAGTGCCTAGCGCCGTTGCCAGCGTTGCCATCTTTTCATACGCTGCCACATATTCAGGCCGACAATCTGGAAAACCTGCATCGTCGGCTAAGCACCCCCCGTAAAAGATATCGTGCGCCTCCAACACTTCGGCCCACGCCAGGGCATAAGATAAAAAGATAGTATTTCGTGCCGGCACATAAGAGCTGGTTACTTTTTCAGCTCCCGTGTAATCAGGCACATCAAGCTCATGGTTGGTGAGTGCCGAGGTCGTTAACATCGACAAATCTAACGGCATAATTTTATGCTCAACCACACCAAACTTTTTTGCAATGATTTTCGCCGCATCCAACTCCGATCGGTGTGATTGTGCATAATCAAAACTTATGGCATAACATTCATAACCTTGCTGTTTTGCTATAGCTAATGTGGTGGTAGAATCAATTCCACCGGCTAATAACACAACTGCTTTTTTCATTGTCTACTCCGCCTATAGGCTAAAAGAAGAAAGCATAGCATGTTTGCTTTAGGTTTCAAGCTTCAAATTTAAATGGCCTTATTGATACTGAGGGATTTTTTACTGCATACTAAATCGTCAAAAACTGTTTAACAACACTTCGCCACCCGCTTCTAACTGCACATCCCCCCTAGCCACCTGCTTAATATTTTTACCGTTAAGCAAAACCTCCCCGCCAGCCTGCAAACTTATTTTGCTATCCTGACATTTTATTTCCACACCACTGTTCATCAGCGTTAACGTCGCCTGGCCATTGTAAAAATTAATGGTTCCATCCGTATGCAGTTCAAAACACGCCTCACCAAATTCCAAGCGTAAAGTATCACTGCCAACTTTGGTGAAGCCAATGTTTTTTTCAACCATGGGCCGATCATGGCTAGTAGATTTCATTACCGATTGTTGTTTCATAAACACCTCGTCACTAATAAAGCTTGTGCATGGTTCACACCTTGTTCCACCAACACGATATTATCGTTTGCAGCGTTAGGAAACTGCATGCAGCCTGCGGCATACAACAGCCCCATGGCGAACTGGCTCACCCCTGTGTCGCCAATCACTTGACTCAACTGCACGCACTGTGCAGCTCCTGCCTTAGGCATAGTGCTAAATGGCGCTTGAAAACAAGTTTGCTCTAACGAATAGGTTGCTTGTAGTGCAGCACGTGTGTTGTGATGCAACATCACCATTACATCTGGCTCACTAACGTGTAAACTTTCATAGCACGCCACTAGCTTGCTTGCATCAGGCTGGTAACTATGCGTATTAATTTGCAACAGCGCACCTTGTGACTTTTTACTCAACACTAAAGCCACGCAAGCTTCGCTCACTGCTGCACCTTGTGACGCCTGGTTCGTTAGCAAAACCTCTTCATGCAAACGTTCTTGTACGCAAGCATCATTGACCAAGCTATCAATACTGATAAAAATAATATATTGCAAGTCATCACGTTCTTGTAAATGCTCACAAGCTTGATTTAAAGCATCAGGCTCTAAACTCCAATGCAAGCTAAACTCACTCACGCAACTTTTTGGCGAGCATAAATACGGCAATAACGTTTGCGTGTGAATAAATTCACTACGCACGCTATTTAGGGGTGGAACTTGCAGCCACACTTGTGTGTTTGTTTCACAAGCATTGTCTGGCAATATGTTGACCATAGCAGGAATAAATTGTTTTAATGTCAGGCGTAGCCTATGCCCAGGCTGCAAACCGACTACGGGTTCCATCGGCACTGCTAATGGAACAACGCATTGCTGCGCCAAACCCATTAACGTCAACCCAGGCTCGGCCTGCGGCTTAATTAAACCCGTTTCAATGTTCGCATAAATATCAAGCGGTGCATTGCCACAAGCACTATGGGCGTAGGCGTTTTGTAAATAAATCATCTTGTTTGCATCAATCATGTGCTGCTCCTTTATCTGTTAATATTAACGCCACACCCATTTGTTCCGCTTTGCTTTGGGCAATACCTGCGCGCCAAATCAAATCAATGCGCTGCGCACTGGTATCAACCACACACGTATCACAAACTAGCTTTATATTTTCGCTGTCGCTCGTGCTCACATACGTTAATTTGGGCATCACTTGCGGCAGGTTAACAGAAATTTTATCGTGTAATTTCGCCCCAGCAATCAAACCCTGCAAGTGCAGTATTTCGTCACCTTGAAATGCTTCAGCAAATTGCTGATCGGCTGGCGCACAGTTATAAAAATTATTGGGTAGATTCATGCCCTCTGGCATTTTTCCGCTTTCAATTGCTTGCCACGCTTGCTTTGGAACGCGCTGGCTACGAGGTGACCATTGCATAGGAATGGGGCCAAAACCCGCTGGCTGCTGACGCTGCATTGCGCGCTTTAAAGGCCTATGCAGTAATTCAATTTGTGGTAATTTCACTAAATGTGCCGCGCTGGTAGTGGTAATAAAACCTTGGCCTGCAGGATTAGCCGTAAAAGCACGCTGGCGTTTAGGGCATTGGCCACCATAAGCGTGTGTATAATCTAAATTTAATGCTGTTAAACTTCCCGGGTAGCTGATGGTCGCTTTCAAACGATTCAACTGCCAATGTCGCTCGCCATATATACGCAATTGTTTTTCCCAGCTTAGCTTTGCACTATCAAGCCCTAGGCCAACCTCTAAAGCTCGATAATGTGGATGCGGTGGCGACACCCTGCCGTACAAAATAATTTCTGCACCTTGTTTAAAAGGAACGGTTTCATCTGCGGCCATTAGGCCAGATACATTTGCCTCACCTTGCCAATCATCTTGCTCCACAATTGCTGCGGGCGTCATCAATTCACACTTGCCTGCAAGCGTAAAGGCGATGCTTGCTTTTACCACGCACGTAAATTGTGCCTGCCCTTGCGCATTAAAGCCCGGATATAACTGGGCTATCAATGCTGAATGGTTCACCAGATTTAACACTTCAACCCCATTCCATACAAAGCTCTGCCACAGGTGCTGTTTGCAAAACACTTTGCAGCGTTGTTAAATCTTGCAGCCAAGTGCCAGCATATTCTTGCAACACGTGTTGCAAATGCGTTTGACTCACGCGCTCACCCAACAAATAACGTCCAGCCGGCCACTGCTGCCCCACTTGCTCCCACCAGAGTAAGGCATTATCAACATTTGGTACTGTAACGGGGCTAACTTTGTCGGGTTTATTATGCTTAGACATTAAGGTTAAACGCGGCTTGCGGCTTAACGTTTGGCCCGTGAGCCACCACCACGCTTGCGCCGCAGGCTCTGCCGTAGTCAAATTTTGCAATGCTTTTAATAAAGTCTGCACCACGCTCACATCACCGTGCAAGGCCAATAATGGCAAGCCGCGCTCAGGATAGTCCGCAGCATAGGTCTGCAATACAGGCACAAACTGTACATCGCCCTGTAAAGCTAATAAGTGTAAGTAGATTTCATATTGACGCGGGTTAAAATTATCTTTGCTTATTGCGCTCAACATGGCCGGGAGTTGTTCATCCCCACGTAATAAACCAGCAAGCAAAGCCGCTAAGCAACAATCTAAATCAACATCTTGATAGACTTTGCGCGCTTGCGCCAAAGTGAAAACAGGTAACCATGCCGCACACTGTAGGGCAACTTGGCGCACCTCACTCAATGAGCTAATGAGCGCTTGCTGCAAAATCGCATTGGGAATACTGCGCCCAATATCAAACCAGAGCTGCAATAAATGCGGCCGTATTTCAGGCGCGACATAATACAAATTCAACAAGCTCTCGCCGCCATCTTTAGGTGGGTAAAACACCAGCGCCTCACTCACGCCCACGCGCAAGCTCTCATCTAGCAGCCACGCCGTAAGGCTGTTGGGGAGCTCAGCAGCCAGATCGCGCGTGGCTAATTGTATAAAAAGATCTGCTGAGGTTTGTGCGGGCTCAGACAGCATTTCCTGCGCGGCCACGCCTGCTTGGCGTAACATAAACAAATGGAGCCGCAAGCGATGCTCATACAAATTGAGCTCACTGCGCAATGTATAGGGTTGCGCCAACAAATCTTGACGCTTAGCATAAAGCTTTTTTGCTGCAGCCAAATGTGAGCCTAGCCGTGTGACTTGCATATTTGCATTTCCATTAAGTTGTTTAACCAGTATAATGCGCAACCCAGAATAATGCAAACAAAAATTCATCATCAATGCCCTCGCATTCAATGCATGCTATAATCACAGCCAAATAGGAGATCTAAAATGAATAAAACCAGCCCCCGCTACGACGCCAAGAAATATGCCAGCACCCGGCCCAGCTACCCTGCCGAGCTTTACCAAACCCTCTTTGGCGCTTGCCAACAATTCAATATCGCCTGGGATTGCGGCTGCGGCAATGGCCAAGCCAGCACCGCGTTAGCCGAAAAGTTCAAACAGGTGATTGCCACCGACATAGCCAGCAACCAAATTGAGCAGGCAGCACAGCGTGAAAACATCAGCTATCTTGTTGAAAATTCAGCAAATACTAGTATTAAAGAAAATAGTATTGATTTAATTACCATTGCTCAGGCCCTGCATTGGTTTGATCACGCCGCTTTTGCCAAAGAAGTTGATCGCGTGCTAAAACCTCAGGGCGTCGTTGCTGCATGGGGTTACAGCCTCCCCAAAATCAACCCAGCACTCGATGCTTTATTAAAAGATTTTGCCGGTAACATACTTAAAGATTATTGGGCTCCAGGGCGCGAATATCTCGATAACGAATACGCCAACATCCCCTTCCCTGTGCCTGTGCAATTGCGCAAAACGTTTACCGCTGGCCACCTCTGTGGCTTTGAGCATTTAATCAGTTTTCTACAAAGCTGGTCACCCCGCTTAAAATACCTACAACAACATGGCACCGATATTGTAGAAAAGCACCGCGAGGAGTTTGTCACGGCTTGGGGAGACACCAACATCGAACAGAATGTTGAATGGCCGTTTCATTTGGTGTTGGGAATAAAAAATTAGCAAATATGAAAATCGAACTATTTTAGCCGTTTAATTTGAGGCAGCACGAGCTTGCGAGGACGTCGGCGACGCGCACCACCCGCACAGGTCAACTTTATTATTGAAGTACGCGTGCCACCATAATCACTTCAACAACCCCTTCAGCTCCGCTAACACCAAACTCAGCAAAATAATCCCCCCGCCCAAAAAAGTGCTGGTGTGTAAGGTTTCATGATTAAACACAAAAGCGAACCCACACGCAAACACCGGCTCAAAAGCAAAAATAACCCCCACCTTCGTTGGGTTGGTGTATTGCTGAAACCGATTTTGCAAGAAAAAGGTCACCGCCGTGGCCAGCACGGCGCAGTAAATCAACCCCATCCAAAGCGCGCCCGACCAATGTGCCTGCGCTTGACCATGATAAAGGCTCAAACCCAATGGGATAAGCCCCGCAAATAATATTTGTAAAAAAGCAAACACCGCATAGTCTGAAACTTTAGGGCTGTAACGTTGAATTAAAATCACGCCAATTGCGGTGGTTAACGCACAAACGAATGTCCAGGCATCGGCCACCGAAAGGTTGGCCAAATTTGCCCCGGTTAAAACATACACTCCCAATAAACACAGACCCGCGGCCAAGGCTTCCAACCAATGCGGCTTGCCCATACGAAAAAAAGGCAATAATAAAGGAATTAAGATAACTGTGGTTGAAGTAATAAAAGCCGATTCGGCAGAGCCAATGGTTTTTAAACCAACTGTTTGTGCGTAATAACCAAAGCCGGTTAACAAGCCAATGATAGCGGCAATAAAAAATACCGGCAGATTAATTTTCCACAAGCGCCGCCAAACAAATGGCAACATAATTAAGGCTGCCAGCATAAAACGCATGGCAACAAACCAATCGGCATTAGTATAGGCTAGGCTCTCTTTTATGAAGGGGAATGTGGCGCCCCAAATTAAAGTGATGCCAATAAAAATAAAATCGGCTTTGCGTGAAGTCATGCTTATCTCAATTCTGTTGCACATAAAAATGCCCCGAAAAAAATCGAGGCATTCACTAAACCAGCTCAAAAATCATCTACGTTTCATAGAGTCAAAGAATTCGGCATTAGTTTTCGTGGTTTGTAGACGGTCTAACAAGAATTCACTCGCAGCCAAGTCATCCATTGGATGCAACAACTTACGTAGAATCCAAACTTTTTGTAACTCATCTGGCTTCATGAGTTTTTCTTCACGACGTGTACCTGAACGCTTAAGGTTAATGGCAGGGTAGGTACGTTTTTCAGCGATGTTGCGATCTAAATGCAGCTCCATGTTACCGGTGCCTTTAAATTCTTCGTAAATCACTTCATCCATTTTCGAGCCGGTGTCGATTAATGCTGTGGCAAGAATCGTCAAGCTACCGCCTTCCTCGGCTTTACGTGCCGCACCAAAAAAGCGTTTTGGCTTTTGTAAGGCGTTGGCATCCACACCACCGGTTAACACTTTACCCGATGAAGGAATAACCGTGTTATAAGCACGCGCCAAACGCGTAATAGAATCTAACAAAATCACGACGTCATGTTTGTGCTCAACCAAACGCTTGGCTTTTTCAATCACCATTTCAGCAACTTGCACGTGGCGTGTAGCAGGCTCGTCAAACGTACTGGCGATCACTTCGCCCCGTACTGAGCGTTCCATTTCGGTTACTTCCTCTGGGCGCTCGTCAATAAGCAATACAATAAGGTAAACTTCTGGATAATTGGCAGCAATAGATTGCGCAATATTTTGCATCATCATGGTTTTACCGGTTTTAGGCGGTGCAACAATTAAACCACGCTGGCCTTTACCAACAGGTGACACCAAATCAATTACCCGCGCGGTAATATCTTCGGTTGAACCATTACCCCGCTCCATCGTGAAACGTTCTTCTGGAAATAAGGGGGTTAAATTTTCGAATAAAATTTTGTTGCGTGTCGCTTCTGGTTTATCGTCATTAATGCTATCAACTTTTAACAAGGCAAAATAACGTTCGCTATCTTTAGGTGAGCGAATTTTACCGGAAATCATATCGCCGGTGCGCAAATTAAAGCGACGAATTTGGCTAGGTGAAACATAAATATCATCTGGGCCGGCAACATAAGAAGCGCTAGGAGAACGTAAAAAGCCAAAACCATCTTGCAAAATTTCTAGCACGCCATCACCTGAGATATCATCACCTTTTTTGGCAGTCGCTTTTAAAATGCTAAAAACCAAATCTTGCTTACGGGTACGGCCGCCATTTTCAATGCCAATTTTTTCGGCGATTGCTGTAAGTTCAACAATAGGTTTTTGTTTAAGTTCGGATAAATTCATTGATGATTTCCATGTTTTAATGATTAGTTATAATTTCTAAACGCCACATGACGAAGGAGAAAATTAGAAAACAGCGTTCCTCGGGGGATATCTTGTTGGGTTATGGGTAACAGATTCTGAGGAATTTCGTTAAGATTCTTGCATTATACCCAAGGATTAAGGGAATGCAAGGTATAAGAGGAGTAAGTTATGGGGCACCAATATAGGCTCATAGCCCCTCACCGATGCACTGCTTGCTTGCCGCAGGCAATAGCGAGGCTGAGGGGCTACTAGATTCTAAGTTACGACTCAGAAAGACCTTCATCTTCCGCTGGCTTAGAATATTGCTCAAGCATCACGCGCAATTCTTTTTCAGTCACAGCACCAACGTGCGTTTTGGCGACTTCGCCATCTTTAAAAATCATTAATGTAGGTATACCACGAATGCTATATGCCGGTGGCGTTTCCGGGCTGTCATCAACATTCATTTTGCAAATAATGGCACGGCCAACATAATCTGGGGCAACGGCATCAACCACAGGGCCAACTTGCTTACAAGGACCACACCAAGGTGCCCAAAAATCGACTAGCACCGGCAAATTTGCCTCTAATACGGTTTGTTTAAAATCTGTGTCGGTGATGTGTAATACGCTTTCGCTCATCTTCATTCCTATTAGTTAATGTGAGAACTGCATTTCACCGCAAAATGTTATTAAATGCAAGTGCTAAGCCGCACATATTTTGCTATCATCGCGCCCATGGGACATAATCATCATCATCATCATCACCATCACGCCGCACCAGAGAGCTTTAACCTCGCGTTTTCACTGGCTATTGGCATAAATTTACTGTTTACCCTCGTTGAAGCTGTCTATGCTTTAATGGCAAACTCCATGAGCTTATTGGCCGATGCCGGTCATAATTTGGGCGATGTTTTGGGCTTGGCGCTCTCTTGGGGCGCTTTGTGGCTACTCTCTAAGAAGGCTACCGACAAATATAGTTATGGCTTTAAGCGCACCACTATTTTGGCGGCTTTAATCAATGCTATTGTACTGATGTCTACGGCCGTGGCCATTTGCACCGAATCTATACACAAGTTAATTACCCCCAGTCATGTGAATGAAACAATCGTGATGATCGTTGCTTTGGTGGGAATTTTTGTGAACGGCGGCACCGCCATTTTATTTGCTAAAGGTCAGCATGGTGATTTAAACATCAAAAGTGCTTTTTTACACCTAGCCTTCGACGCGCTGATTTCATTCGGTGTGGTGCTTACCGGTGTGGCCATTTACTTTACCCATTGGCTACGCTTAGATGCCATCGTCGGCATCGCTATCGCTATATTTATAGTCTATGGCACTTGGTCGGTGCTAAAACAATCCGTCGACCTAATATTAGACGCCGTACCCGCTGATGTGGACAGCAAGGCCGTAGAAGCTTATCTGCTCAGTTTTGACAACATCAAAGCCGTGCATGACTTACACATATGGAGCTTAAGCACCCAAGAAGTGGCCCTCACCGCTCACGTAGTGGTGCCGGAAAATAACCTTACCGATGCCCTGTTAATTGAAATACACGAGCAGCTAGCCAACCAGTTTCATATCAAACATGCGACATTGCAAACTGAGGTAGGTGAAATTGATCAGTGTGTTCGACAAGGTGGATGCTGCTAAGGTCATTCGCTGCGCAACAGCAAAATCGGATCTAACTTCGACGCCTTTACGGCCGGGTAAAACCCAAAGAAAATCCCCACAAATACCGACACCGCGAAACCAATCACTGCCGGTAAGGCAAAAAAGTGAAACTCCCAATCGAAAAATTTGGCGATAATAAAAGACGCTAAAATTCCCACAATCACCCCTACAATGCCACCAAATAGTGACAAAGTAATAGACTCGGCTAAAAACAAATTGCGGATATTACTTTGTCTCGCACCCACCGCACGGCGAATACCAATTTCGCGTTTGCGCTCAACAACAGAAACAATCATGATGTTCATCACACCAATGCCACCCACCAAGAGAGAGATACCACCAATCACACCTAATAAAACCGTAAAGGTGGTTTGTTGTTTATTCATGCTAGCAATAATTTGCTGTGGGCTACGCACAAACACTTGGCCATCACTGATGTAGCGATTTATATATTGGTGTAAATTATTTTTAATGCTTTCCACGTTTACATTTTGCGCGATGCGGTACACAATATTTTGCACCTGTGCGTATTTACTTAACGTAAGAGCAGCCTGAATGGGAATAATAATACTGCTGTTAATATCTTGGCCAAAAAAATTATTTTGCGGCCAGGCTTTTGCAATGCCAATAATGGTAAAGACATTTTTACCCACCACAATTTGACGGTCTAAAATATCCTTGGCGCCTTCTTTTCGCATGGTTGCAGCAACTTTATTGCCTACCACCGCATAATGTTGCGACCTATCAAGCAGTGATACAAAACGTCCTTTTTGCAATTGAATTTTAATTACTTGCGCCAGTGCGTCACTCGCACCAATAACAGAAGCATTTAAATTTTGATCATCAAAATAAGCCGTGGTGTAATCTTCCGTGTACGGTGCGGCAAGCTGAATGTTTTTATCGGCTTGGCCGCTATTCAATGCTTGCTGCAAGGTTAAATAACTCAGCTTTTCACCGCTAGAGGCATTTTTTTGCTGATTTTGCTGGTAAACATTAATCGCCAATAAATTTGTGCCCAACACCTTAAACTGTGCCAAAGCATGTTGCGTGGCCAGTTGACCACTCATCACTAATGCCACCACTGATGAGGTGCCAATTAAAATGCCCAGCACCGCCAAAAATGAGCGCAGCTTGGCGCCTAAAATATTAAACAGCGCAGCTTTAAAATTATCGGTCCAATTCATGCGCCTTCCTCTCCGGGTGCGTTAGAATCAGTGACTTGACCATCTTTAATGTGCAATTGTCGTGGGCAGTTGGCAGCAATTTTTTCATCGTGGGTTACAATAATCACCGTAACGTTATCTTCTTGGTGAAAACTTTGCAGCAAACTAATAATATCAGCGCTGGTTTTTGAATCTAACGCCCCGGTGGGTTCGTCGGCTAAAATAAGTTTAGGGCGAGTCACCAACGATCGGGCAATGGCCACGCGTTGCTGTTGACCACCCGAAAGCTCTGTGGGCTTATGGTTAATTCGATCGCTCAAACCTACCTTGGTAAGCATTTGCGCGGCTTGTTGCTGCATTTCTTCGGTGGGCATATCACGATAGGTCAGAGGCAGCATCACATTTTGCAGTGTTGTTAAGGCGGGTAATAAAAAGAAAGATTGAAAGGTAAAGCCAATTTCACGATTGCGTAAATCAGAGCGTTTATTGTCATCAAAATTTGAGACATCTTCACCGTTAAAAAAATGCGTGCCACTGGTCGCCGTGTCTAACAAACCCATAATGTCCATCAAGGTTGATTTCCCCGCACCTGACGGCCCAATAATAGACAGGAATTCACCTTGGTCAATATTCACACTCACGCCATTGAGCGCGTGCACTTCTTGCTCGCCCACACGATAAACTTTAAACAAATTCTCAAACTTAATGAGGGACGACAATATTGTCTCCCGCTTTCAAACCCGAGTTAATAGCCACCATGGTGGGCGTGGTTACGCCGGTATTAACTAAGGTTTTTACCGCTTGATTATTTTTCATAAGTTGCACATAAGAGATACCCGCCTCAATACTCACCGCCGTGATAGGCACCATTAATTCAGCACCGCCTGATAAGCTTATTTTCACTTGGGCGCTCATGCCCGCATGAATTAACTTACGCTGGTAAGGTTTAAGTTTTTGCACCGTAATCGTAACCGGAAATTCTGGCAAGCCAGAGCTAAACCCACCGGCTTTAGCTTGATAAGAAATGGTGGCCACCTTAGCTTGTAAAGTA
The DNA here is from genome assembly GCA_034112285.1 of Gammaproteobacteria bacterium. Lineage (GTDB taxonomy): Bacteria > Pseudomonadota > Gammaproteobacteria > JABDGN01 > JABDGN01 > JAWUVP01. The sequence goes on along the minus strand of JAWUVP010000040.1, from coordinate 26,964 downwards.
ATGCCCGGAAAAGCTGGCCCCGTTACGGTTGCTACTTGGCCGACTTTTAACTTATTAATACTCACTTCATTAACACTGATGTTTATTTTTAAGCCCGAAAAATCACCCACCACCAACATAACCTGATCAAGCTTCACCACGCTCGCCTGGGTCAGTTCGCCAGTAGACGTGTTTGCATCGTTAGTCTTAGGGGGTAACAATGCCACACCGGTATTGGGCGCATAAACTTTAACAACACTAAAGCTGCGATTTAAAGCTTTATAAACTTGTTGGTCATCAATTGAAAGGCCACTTAAGCCTTTAATGATATTGGCATCCGCCTTGGGATCATTGCTCACTTTTTTTAACCCCGCGCGCAAAGTAAACAACGATTCTTGCAAGGCCAGCTTTTGATCGGCTAAATTATTTTTATATTGTTCAAAATCATTGCGTGCTAAAATTTTATTTTCAAACAATAATTTTTGCCCGGTATATTTTGTTAACGCCTGACCATAGCTACTTTTTGCTCGCAAATAAGACAGTAACGCACCACGATAAGAACTTTCTTGATCGTTAGGTTCCAACGCCAATAAATATTCACCCTTATGCACAACATCACCATAATTAAAATTCAACGGCTTGCTCACCACGCCCGCAATAGGGCTTAGCACTTTGTTTTCGCGCAACGGCTGCACTGTGCCTTGAAAATATAAATACGACTTCACATCCGGTTGGGCCTTAACGCTAAAAGTTGTGCTGGCGCCAGGCGTTGGCGTTGCGCCAAAAGCCACGCCAGTCACTACGCATAAAAACATAACAACAATAAAATTTGCTCGCATCCAATAAACTCCTAATACTGCACTTGTACATGCCAAGTATTTAACGTTGTGCCCAGCAGTTGGTCAAACTGTGCTAAATCATTTAAATAACTAATTTTTTTACCAATCAATGCTTGTTCGGCATTTTCATATTCAGTTTGCTGAGAAAATAATTCAAAGTTGCTGGTCATACCGTATTTTATTTTTTCTTTTGTCACTTGTAATGTTTTTCGTTGCAAAGCCAATGCTTTCTTGGCCAAAGCCAAATCGCTCATATCATCTTGAATGCGCTCAACTTGATCACCCACTTGATTGATTAACGAAAGCTTTTGTTGTTTTAATTTAATAATATCGTTTTGCAAGCCTATACGTGCCGACGCAATACTTTGCTGACTTTGCAAACGCTGCTTGCCCACCGGAATAGCAAAATTCAAACTCACCTGATTTCCAGCTATCACCGATTGTGAACTTGGCGTTACCGGAATGTTTGGATCAGTTTGCGTGCCACCCGAAAAAAAAGTTGAGCTACGCGCCGCCGTTGCCGACAAATTCAAGGTCCAACGCGCACTGTCGCGCGCCTCAAGCAGCGCGCGTTTGGCTTGCTTAATGCCCAGCACCGCTTCTTGATAAGCCACATTGTTGGCTAAAATAATTCTTTCGCTCAACGCTCTATTGGGCACCACGGAAGGAATTTCAACATCGGTTGGCAAACGCAAGTGCACGCCTTGCCCCATGCCTAAATCATCTAACACTTTTAGCGCCGCATCCTTAATAGAATTGCGCGTGCTACCAATTTGCACTTGTTGCTGCGCCACTTGAAATTCATCTTGCGACAACTCGGTCGCTGCCAAATCGCCCGACCTTACTTTTAATTTATCTTGCTTTAAGTGTAGCTTATTATTTACTAGCGCACGCTGCGCGGTCACCATGGTCATTTGGGCTTGCTGCAAAGCACGGTAATCGCTAAGGATGTTGGTAATAGTAGAAATTAACGTTTGGCGAAACGTTAACTTAGCATTAATAGCCTGATCTAAGGCATCATCTAATGGTGCTTCTGCAATGCGCTCGCCAAAGCCTTTAAGCAAAGGTTGGGTAACCGTTAAGGATTCAGAATCGCCATAGTGGCCATTGCTCAGGGTGTTGCTCCATGAAAAAGCAAATTGCGTGCTGTAAGGGGTGTTCCAGGTAAAACCAGGCGTCACACCAAATTGACGATCACTTTCGCGCGAAAAAGGCTTGGGCAAATCCGAAGTGACGGTATCAAATGAAAAGCTAGGCTGAATGCGATAATCATCCTTGGCTAATTGCAATGTAAACTTGTCTAGGACACGTTGCAAATAGGCACTTTTGATATCGGCATTTTTTTTCAACGCAATGGCCACCGCTTGAGGCAATGTGAGAGAAATCGTCTTTGAGGATTGCGCCATAGCAAAGCTGCTGCTGCCTAGGCCACACAAGAAAATCACACTGTAAGAGAATAAACGGTACATCGAGCTATATTAATAGAATAGCGCAGTAGATTCAATCGAAGAATGAGGTATTAGCGCCAGTAGGCCTATTTTTTAGAGATTCCCGCCTAAGCGGGAAGAGAATTCAGATGAAATCACTGTAACGCACTGAATTTATGATAATTTAAACCTTTCATAAAGCCCAGCTGATAGCCAGAATAACCATCCAGTGTGGCAATAATTTCATCACTACCTGAAATAGTGCGCAGGTTAGCCTTAACTTGCTCGCCTGTGACCAGACATTCTAAAAAAACATCAGGATTATCGTTATTTTCAAAGTCCATACGCACCAAACGGTAACGCGGTGCCGGCATCTGATAGGGGTTAAGGGCTGAGGCCGTAGGAAAAAAAGGCGCTTCAGCAAAGTAAGATTCGTAGTCATGAGCCATAGTGTTTCTCCATTTTGCTACAGTCTAGCTGAGTGAATCAATTTTACAAGTATGCAACCGCCGATTTGTATAACTTTCGCCCAAACCTCGGGCAATTACTTAGGTACAAACTCAAATAAGACCTTCTTTTTAGCCATAATCTACCCTAGTGTGCCTGCTCCCAATTATCACCCACGCCAACTGAGGCCAGTAGAGGCACCGCTAAGTTGGCGGCAGCTTGCATTAATTCAGGCAGCTTTTCTGTCACCTGTGCCACATCGTCATTGTGCACTTCCAACACCAACTCATCGTGTACTTGCATAATCATTTTTGCCTGCACCACACCGGTGGCCAACCACGCATCTACTTTCAACATCGCCAGCTTAATAATATCGGCGGCCGTGCCTTGCATCGGTGCATTAATGGCCACACGCTCTGCACCCATTTGGCGCATTTTATTTTTAGAATTAATTTCTGGTAAATATAAACGTCGCCCAAATAAAGTCTCCACATAACCTTGCTCGCGCCCTTTTGCACGCATGGCATCCATGTAAAGTTTAACGCCCGGGTAACGCTGAAAATAAATATCGATATACTCTTGCGCTTCATGACGGCCAACGTTAATTTGCTTGGCTAAACCAAATGCCGACATACCATAAATCAAGCCAAAATTAATCGCTTTGGCTTTACGCCGCTGATCGGTGCTCACCTCATCCAGGCTCACCCCAAACACTTCCGCCGCTGTGGCGCTGTGCACATCCAAGCCTTGCGCAAAAGCCGCTAGCAAGGTTTTATCGCCCGACAAATGCGCCATAATACGCAACTCAATTTGTGAATAGTCGGCTGAAATTAATTTGTGATTTTCAGGAGCAATAAACGCCACGCGAATTTCACGACCTTCCTTCGTGCGCACCGGAATGTTTTGCAAATTGGGATCAGACGATGACAAACGCCCCGTTGAAGCAACGGTTTGATTATACGAAGTATGAATTCGCCCCGTACGTTCATTAATCATTAACGGTAATTTATCACTATAGGTGGATTTTAATTTGCTTAACGTACGATATTCAATAAGCACTTCTGGCAAAGGGTAACTTAACGCCAACTCTTGCAATACAGGCTCTGCAGTTGACGGCTGGCCCTTAGGGGTTTTTTTAATAATAGGCAAGCCTAAATTTTCATATAACACCACTTGCAATTGTTTTGGCGAATCTAGATTAAACGTTTCTCCCGCCAAATCAAAAGCTTTAACTTCTAAGGCTTTAATACGCTTATCAAGCGTTGCCGACAATTCAACCAAGTGCGCCTTATCGACCAACACACCGTTCAATTCAATGGTGGAAAGCACCGGCACCAACGGCATTTCAATATCTAAAAAAACCTCACAAGGCCCTTTGTCGGCTTCTAATTGTGGCCATAATGTTTGGTGCAATTGCAAGGTGACATCGGCATCTTCTGCAGCGTAATGCGTTGCGGGATCAAGTTCAACTTTATTAAACGTGATTTGCTTGGCGCCCTTACCCGCAACATCTTCAAAATGTACAGTGCTGCGCCCTAAATATTTTAGCGCTAACGCATCCATATTATGCCTGGAGGCAACACTGTTTAAGCAATAGGATTCTAGCATCGTGTCAAAGGCCACACCTTGTAAATAAATATTGTATTTCGCCAACACATTCATGTCGTATTTTAAATGCTGACCCACTTTTTTCTTGGTAGGATTTTCTAACCAAGGTTTTAATTTTTCTAACACATAATCACGGCTCAACTGTGTGGGCGCATCATCATAATCATGCGCAACAGGCACGTAAGCCGCACTGCCGGCTTCCACCGAAAAAGACACGCCCACAATTTGCGCATCAATATAATTTAAGCTGGTGGTTTCAGTATCAAAAGCCACTAGGGCAGCGTTGTTTAATTTAACCAACCATTCATCTAGCGCTTGCACGGTTAACACGCAATGGTAATCTGTTTCCACCACCACTTCACTCACCGGCGTAGCGTCATCTTGTAACACATCACTTAACCACGAATTAAACTCCAGCTCGGTATAAAGCTCAACCAGTTTTTCTTTATCGGGTTGAAGAAAGGTTAATTGTTCAGGCGTGCGGTCAAGTGGCACATCAAGTTTAATCGTAACCAGCTCTTTTGAGAGGGGCAAAAAATCTAACGCCGCGCGTAAATACTCACCCACTTTACCTTTTATCTGATCCGCATTTTCCATCACGCCGGCTAAGCTATCATATTGCGTCAGCCATTTCACCGCGGTTTTAGGCCCGCATTTATCAACGCCAGGCACGTTATCTACTTTGTCCCCAATTAAGGCTAAATAATCAATAATACGCTCAGGCGGCACGCCAAATTTTTCGACCACACCGGAAAAATCCATGTATTTATGCGTCATGGTATTCACTAAAGTAATATGCTCATTAACCAGCTGAGCCATATCTTTATCACCCGTGGAAATTAACGTTTCCATTTTTAAATGAGTCGCCTGCTCTGCTAAGGTGCCAATCACATCATCGGCTTCCACCCCATCAATCACTAACATGGGCAAACCCATGGCGCGCACCACATCATGCAAGGGTTGAATTTGCAAGCGCAAATCATCTGGCATAGCAGGCCGCGTAGCTTTATATTCTTTAAACATGTCATCACGAAAGGTTTTACCTTTAGCATCAAACACCACCGCCATGTGCTCAGGCTGGTATTCCTTAATAATACTTTTCAACATATTCACCACGCCATAGATGGCGCCGGTGGGCTGACCTTTGGAATTGGTTAACGGTGGCATGGCATGAAAGGCGCGATACAAATACGAACTACCGTCGATAAGAATAAAGGGAGCTTGGCTCATGGGGTGTCCTTGGGCTTAATAATAGGTAGTGGATTGTAGCAAGAGATGGCAGCACAGAACACCTCTAAAATATTTTGTTTGTACCCTTTCAATCCCAAGTTGAAATGTGGTGCTGGGCCAGCGTAAGATCGATGAAAAAAGCAATGAAACCACCACAGCACTAGAGCGATTAAATGCCGTAGCGACCAAGGGTGCGGTGGTCACAATCGATTCGATGCGCTGTCAAAAAAGAGAGAGAATAACGGCACGAACTACGTACTACAAGTCAAAGGCCATCAAGGAAAGCGGCATACAGCAGACATCAAAAATTGGCGAAAAGTGGCAAGCTGGAGCCCCACTTGTTTGCTTAAAGGTTTCCGCTCGGGATGAAACGGGCAAAACGCCATCTCCAACGAACATCCTATCATTTCTCTATTTTTTTCAGTAGCTTATGCCAGTAAACAAGTTGTTGTAAACTGATTTCATTGTGCATTTTTTGAAGCGCGGCCCCCCCCGGCCTTGCTCGCTATATAGCTTGTAACAGAATTTGCTACTTTGCTACTCACCTTAAGGAAATTCCTAATGGAAAAATGAGCTTTGAAATATTGACGTCAATGTTTGGCTATCAATTCAATATATATAGGATTCAAGCCACTGATGGCAAACCATTTTTTTTGCAATATCAAGACGAGCCGTCGCCAAGAGAAGTTAAATATCACGAAATAATGGCACTTTCCGGCACTTATCAAAATGGCGAAACTCTTCATCATATTGTGATCTGTCCTCTAACGATGAAGAAGAATGACTGGGGGATTCCTATAGAGCGTTACTTGCAAAATTACGTTTCAAGTAAGGAGCCGGGGCGAAAGATTGAATGTGAGCAAAAAATAGAGGCATGTAGACCCGACTATAGTCCTCACGAGCCACCTTTTATGCCTTTAGTATTAAAACTAGACCCGCAGCCTATTTCACCCTTTAAGCTTGAGCTCATCGATAGGCAAATTCCAGATGCATCTTTATTCAAACCCAACGAAATTGTGACAATGCATAACTTAACCAAAGCAGATTGTAATGGTTGTCGAGCAAGGGTAATACAATTTGATGCAGCGTCCCAACGATATATGGTACAAGGTTTGGGGCCCACTTTTACAAAGAGTATAAAAGTTAAATCATCCAAATTACAACGAAGCGTATAGGCTCAATGTTTCACTTGATTAGATATTAAAGATAAGAGATAAGATAATAAGGGGTGCCTGACCCCTTATTATTCTTATCATTTTCGTTGAATGGGCCTTCGCTAAATATCGTATACCGGATATTACTACTTTGTTCCTACACAAGAAGCATCGAATCTTGTTACATTTTTAATACTCCGCTATACTGGGTAGCTGCTTCAATGAATTGAAGTTCTGCATTTAACCAAGGAGGGTTAAAGATGAGTCTACTCAATGTAGCGGGGATGTTTGCCGTTTTATGCTTCCTCGGAGCTTATGCTGGCATGCAATTAGGTTTCTTAAGCGCCACTAGCTTCTTTTATTCCTTTTGTAATTTAGTGGGCGCTCTAGCCATGTTGATTTCTATCAGTCAGGAGATTAATTATGCTGTTGTCGTTGTGCAAATTTCATGGGCGTTAATTAGTCTAGTTGGGATGGTAAGATCTATTCTTGTTATCAATAACAATAGAAGGCAACTTCAACAACATTAAATATGTTAAGTAGCAGCGTGGCAATGTTTCAGCTTTTGTCCACACAATTAACAACACCACTCTATTGCCTTTCAAGTACTGCCAGATGTTGCTCCCGACCATATTGCATTGTTGCTCGCTCTCTAATACACAAAACCTCTGCTCCCCGCCGCAACGGCAAGCTCTAATGGGAATAGTCATGGTTTAAACTTGCTTTCGTTGTATTCTGTCTGTTTTATCAACAAAAAACCGGGGTTACGCAGTTTTTAAACGAGCTTTAAGTCTATGTTAAGGCAAAACCGCTATAATTTTTCCATAACCTCATTTAACTACCATTATTTTTTACAGGTAATGTTTAAAAATAATAGATAACTGCTCATCCTGTATCAAGAAATGGCCATCTTTGGCCAATATTGTCTGGAGGCTGAGTCGTTACAATAATAGCGAATAATATCCATGCCATTATCCCATAAACAACGAAGAGAATTTGAAAAGTTTCCTCCAAAAGTTCAGCAACATTACAATGATGAAGTAGCAGGCCTTCAAGCGGTGCTGAACCATATTATCGCCACCAATCAAACCGCCGCTCGTCGTCACAAAGATCCTGCCGAGATAAAATCTTATCAAGCATTATTTGCTGAGCTGGAAATGTTATTATTTGAAAGTACTGTCCTTTATAGTCTTAAAAATACAAATCCAAGCCGCTTTGGTGGCTCGTTTATCCCCATTGTAGCTCAGGGCGTGGGCGAACATCTCTCGCATTACTTATTACAAAATGAAACTCAAAACGATGAACAAAGCCAGGAATTAACCTCTGTTGCTTGTGGCGCAGTGGCAATGGTTATTGCCTCGCGTCTTAATTTAGGACAGTCTTTATTTAAAAGCCAGCATATTAACTTTACAAGCATTAGCATTACCTTACTACAAAAACAGGTTCTAACGCTTCAACTGTCACCTGTAAATCAAAGTAAATTAATACTGATTTTATATCGACTGCAACTAGCTACTGAAGCAGAAGAGCTGCTAAAACTTGTTGGCACGTCAGAACATCACATGGAAGAAACCCAAAAATATACCATCAGCGCTATTTTTCATCTTATCTCAACCGCCGGGAAGAGCGTTCCACTTTTAACTCGGCTAATGTTGACGGCAAGCATGCGCTTAATTGATTCATGGTTAAGATATAACAAATATCATCCAAACTTACTAGCTATATTAGATTTTTGTGGCGATAAGGAATCACGTTTTGATAAAGCACTCTTGAAGTTGGCTGAAATTTACTTACATAAACACACGGAACATAATGTCTGGTTAGTTTTATCCAAATTGGGCGATAACGTATTAAGAAAAATATTTAATCGATTATCTAGCAACAGTCTTCATACTCTATTACATAAAGTAATCGCTGACAACGAGATAGTTCGAACAAGATTTAATAAAATCTATCATCCTAAAATAGAACACACTTTACCTCCTAAGGTAAAGCAGCCACCCACAGCCTTAGAATCTATTATTATATTTGACACCACTCCAGCACATCCTCTGCAACCACAAACTTCCCCATTGTGTATCCCACCTGCTTTCTCATCTAAATGCTCGGCACTCATTCAAGAATATAAAAATATAGCGACACAAACACTCCCCGTCCAAGCACAAGGCTGGCAACATTGGGTGCTGTGCCAACGCTCCTCATTGGGTATTTGCCAAAATCTACTTGAAAAAATTATGCTGGGAGAACACTATAATGCAACCGCACTCAATTCTTTAACTGACTTACTACAAAAATACTTATTATTAAGAGCACCCGACGAGACTCAACTTACAAAGCAAGATTGGTTCTTGAAAAAGCCCCAATTTCAAGCATTAAAACTCATTGCACAACAACATTTTGCTTTGCAATTAAGCATTGCACAGCACTTTCAGTCACAAGGGCAAGCGGATTATACCGATTGGTTTTCAGGATTTTACCCTTATTTACCCACGTTTAGTGAGGAAGGCCTTTTCATAAGACAATTTGCCACGCAGCTTTTGCGCGAAGATATTAGCTTGCGAGAAGTTGGCAGTCGAATTTACTGGCCCAAGCTGGCGGAAGATATCGATTTATACTTATCTTCTAATACACAAAACTTTGACTATTTATCTGAAAAATTAAACCTTCTAACTAAATTTGGTTGGTATCGAACTTGGACAAAAGACCAAGGGGACTATGTTATCTTTATCTACCACCACGCCAACTTTAAAGGTCTAGATATTATCATTTATAAAGACCCAACCTATCAGTCCTTGCGTTTTGACCCCAGCAAGCGTGGCGTAAACATTGCCTCTGCCGAGGCCAACTTGCTTTTTTCTAGCGTACATTTTATTCCTGAACATGCAGCCTCAATTTATCGGGGTGAAACAGATTGCTTTGCAGGCGCAATGACTGACGACAAATATTGGCCTATCGTAACCAAGTCTTTATGGAAAATGTATCGCGGCAATCAGCAAGCTCGTTTGGCCGCCAAATCAAAAAATGACAATCAGATCCCACAATATAAACTTGGAAAAAATTTAAGCTTATACGAAACGGACTTACATAAGATTGATGGCCGCATAACCTTATTTCACCTGCTAGAGCTAATCAATAAAAGCCTTGCTATCGAGCGCATTGAAGGACTGTGGGACCTGTTTTTAACTATCACACAAGAAATAGGCACTCTGACTTTATTTGTGGCAGCGCCTTATAACGGCAATAAAAAAGCTGCTTGGGAAAAAGCACAAGCATTACTTCTAATAGAAAACAATTGCCTCAAAGGCTGGTTCTTACTTATTTTGTATAGTGTTAATAGCCCAGATGATTTCTTTAGCCACGCAAAATTAGGTTTACATGCTGAACAGCAAACCATGTTGCTTAGATTCAAACAGTTTTGCAACGCATTAGCCCGCAATCCCTTTAGCCCAAGTCCAGACCATTCTGACTTACCCATCTACTCTCGCCGACTTGAACAATTTTGCCGGGCCTATTGGACAAATGGCTATTTTGATCATTCGCTGGCAAATTGAGCTGAGCACCTGAACAGCCCCAACATTGTCCTCACTATGGCCTGATTGCAGCAGTGCACAGCCCAAATCAAAACCAAGCCGGAATATGCTCCGCCGTGTGCTTCAAGGCTTGAACACACTGCTTATAATTTGGCACGAATTCCGCCACCAAGCTCCAGAACGCCTTGCCATGATTCATTTGCTTGGTGTGTGCTAGCTCGTGAATCAGCACATAATCAATGAGCTCGGCGGGCAAAAAAATCAGTTTCAAGTTCAAACTAATGTTCTTATCTTGGCTGCAACTGCCCCAGCGGGTTTGTTGTTTGCGGAAAATCACCTCATTAAATTCTAGCTTGGTCTGCTTGCTTAGCTTGCGTAAGCGCATCACCAAAAAGTCTATGGCCACGGTTTCTATCCAGCGATGTAAACAGCGAAATATTATCTTGTCCTCATCAGGCCCTATATATAATAAGTCTGTTTCGTCCATAGGCAGCAACCTGCCACGTTTAGAGCGCAAAGGATTGTAATCATAGCGCACACTCCAACTACTATTAATGCTGGGAATAGTAATAATGGTGGGCAACTCACGCTTACGATGCGCCACTTCCCATACCGCAGCGTGCTTTTGCACCCAATCAATATGCTGCTCTAAAAATACCAGCGCCCGTTGTTCGGCCATTTTTTCAGGCTTAACCACCTGCACCCCATGCTCGGGGGTGACCTTTAGGCTCAGGCGTTTAGCGCGCTTGCTCGGCTTGATGGTGTACGGAAAGGGGAAATCGGTTTTGGTAAACAACTTGACTTTACTCACGTGATTCTTTATCGTCAGCAGCTATTCTATAACAAACGGAGTTACAACGTGAAAAAAATTCTTATCGCCCTCGCCGGGCTTGCCTTTATTGCTAGCGTACAAGCCCAGCAATTTACTCGGGTTGAAACCACCAGCATTCAAACTATTGTGCACAATTACTTGATTAATCATCCTGAAATTTTAGTGCAAATGAGCAAAAAATTACAACAAAAGCAATATGAGCAAATGCAAACTCGTGCCATCGATGTCATTAAAGCCAATGGCCAAGCCATTTTTTCACCTAACCACACGCAAGCCGCTGGCAACCCAAATGGTAAAGTCACGCTGGTTGAATTTTTTGATTACCAATGTGTACATTGCTACAACTTACACAAGCAAGGTGTGATGGCACATTTAATTGAAGACAACAGCAACTTGCGCGTTATCTATAAAGAATTCCCTATTTTTGGTGATGCCTCTATTTATGCTTCAAAAGCAGCTATGGCAGCAGGCGCACAAGGCAAATACTTACAAATGCGTGATGCTATTTTTGCCTTAGGTGAAATCGAAGGTAAATTAAAAGCTGCTGATATTGATAAAGCCGCAGAAAAAGTCGACTTAAATATGGATAAATACCATGCCTTTATAAAAAGCGATGCTGGTAAAAAAGTGATCGATGCCGATTACAAGCTTGCGCAAACACTCGGTATTCAAGGTACGCCTTCATTTATTGTTGCGCCAACGTCTAAAACAGGTAATAGCGCAGGTAAAGTAAGCTTTATACCCGGCTTAGTCAGCCCAGAAAACTTACAAGAAGCAATAGACGCGGCTAAATAATCCGCCCAGCAAGATCAGGAAATAAACCGGGCTGTGATTCCATCACAGCCCGGATTACCATTGGGTTAGCTAGCCTTAGCCAGCTTCATCGTGCCGTAAAGCGCTAGTAGCGCTCTCTTCTATAATAAAACCAGTATAGACAATCTCTCATATTTTGCCCGAAAAAAACATGCTATGATCTGCGCATGCAAACACCCCAACACATTATCATCAGCCGCACCGACAACATTGGAGATGTGGTGCTGACCCTGCCCATGGCGGCCCTCATTAAACAGCACTGGCCCAGTTGCAAAATCAGCTTTTTAGCGCGCAATTATGTCGCTGATGTCATTAATGCCTGTCCCGATGTCGACGATTTTATTAGCTGGGATACACTACAAAAATTACCGGGCAAACATGCCAGCGAGCACCTCAGCGGCGCCGATACCCTCATTCATGCCTTTCCACGCAAGCAGATTGCTAAGCTGGCAAAAATGGCCAAAATCAAAAACCGCATCGGCACCAGCCACCGGCTCTATCACTGGCTAACCTGTAATCGTAAAGTGAATTTTAGCCGTAAAAAATCTGACCAACATGAAGCGCAATTAAACTTAAAACTTTTAGCGCCACTTGGCTTACCCACCCAGGCCAGCTTAGTTGAATTGATTAATTTAACGCATTTAAACAAGGCGACCACCCAGCCAGAAGCGGTGCAAGCATTATTGTCCGACAAAAAATTTAACCTCGTGTTACACCCCTTAACCAATGGCAATACCAAAGAGTGGCCGTTAGAAAAATTTGCCGCATTAATAAACTTACTGCCGTCTGAAAAATACAATTGCATCATCACCGGCTCAGTGGGCGAGCTAAACAGGCTTGAGCCTTGGCTAGCCACCCTACCCGGCGTCACAAACGGCGTTGGCAAACTGACCTTAGCGCAATTTGTTAACTTACTGGGTCAGGTTAACGGCGTAGTGGTTAACAGCACAGGGCCCTTACACATTGCTGCCGCACTTGGCACACCCGTGCTGGGCTTGTTCCCCGCCGAAAAAGGCAAAGATCCCGGACGTTGGGGCCCACTTGGCAAGCACGCGAGCTTTATTGAAGCACAAATTTGCTCGGCATGCCGCCAATTGAAAGGCGATTGCCAGTGTATGCAAAGCATTACGCCAAAATCGGTTGCAAAAGTGGTTAACACCTGGCTCACCCTCTAGGAATTAATATGCAAGCCCCCACTATTCAGCTCACCAATGGCGCCTTACATTTTGCCAACGAAACAATTTTTGAAAACTTACATTTCACCTTACCCGCAGCCAGCTTTACCTGTTTGCTCGGCCCAAGTGGCGTGGGAAAATCAAGCTTGTTACGTTTGCTTGCCAATTTAATTGATGAAAAAAACGCCTACATTAGTGCCGACATTAGCACCGAACCACAGATTAATTTGCAAGAAAACATCGCCTACATGGCACAAAGCGATGCACTCATGCCTTGGCTAACCGTGTTGCAAAACGCCATGTTAGGCGCGCGTCTGGCACACAAAGCCAATAAGCAACAACGCAGCGCAGCCATTGATTTATTAAAAAAGGTAGGCCTAGAAAACCACTTAGAAAAATACCCCGATGAATTATCCGGCGGCATGCGCCAACGCGTGGCATTGGTGCGCACCTTGTTGCAAGATAAACCGGTGGTGTTAATGGATGAATCCTTCTCAGCGCTCGATGCCATCACCCGTTTGGAATTGCAAAACCTTGCCGCAGAATTATTAGCCGACAAAACCGTGTTGCTGGTCACGCACGACCCACTTGAAGCCTTACGTATTGGCGATCAAATTTATGTTTTATCGGGGCAACCGGCAAAGTTAAGTGAGCCGATTGTTCCAGCCGGCGCCATTCCTCGCTCCACCACCGATGCAGCACTGCTGCGCATGCAAGGCGAATTGTTACAGCAATTAAAAAATGCCAAGACAATAGCATGAAATTTTTATTGCGCTTGTTCATCATTGGCTTTAGCTTACTCTTATTATGGCAAGGTATTGTGTGGCTGTTTAAATTACCCCCTTATATTTTACCTTCGCCGATACTGGTTTTTAAAACCTGGTATTTACAAAGTGGTTTAATTTGGCAGCAAACCAAACCCACCTTGTTAGAAACATTATTAGGGTTAGTGTTCGGCAGCTTGTCGGGCATGTGTGCGGCGTTGCTATTAATTAGTTTCAAACCTGCGCGTCTATGGTTACTGCCCGTGTTAGTCATTAGCCAAGCCATCCCAACCTTTGCTATCGCCCCATTGCTGGTAGTGTGGTTTGGTTATGGCTTAGCCTCTAAAGTGATCACCGCCATGATTATGATATTTTTCCCAGTGAGCACCGCATTTTATGACGGCCTACGCCGCACCAAACCCGAATGGTTAGCCTTAGCCAAAACCATGAATGCCTCACGCTTTGCCGTGTTAACACAAATACGCATTCCCGCCGCCTTGCCCAACTTAGCATCCGGCTTGCGCATGGCCGCAGCCATTGCACCCATTGGGGCGATTATTGGCGAGTGGGTTGGCTCCAGCCAAGGCTTAGGTTTTTTAATGCTAAATGCGAATGGCCGCATGGAAATTAATTTAATGTTTGCCGCATTATTCACCATCACCGCCCTTACTTTAATTTTATATTACAGCGTTGATTGGCTTTTAAAACGCGCCATCCCCTGGCAGAAGGAACAAAACTAAATGCGCATCAAAAACTATTTCCTCCTGTTCAGTTTATGTTTTTCATTGTCACTGCATGCCGCCCCTCTGCAAAAATTAACCGTGATGCTAGATTGGTTTGTCAACCCAACTCATGGCCCGTTATTGATTGCAAAACAACAAGGTTTCTTTAAACAGCACGGTTTACACGTTAACCTTATCGCCCCGGCCGATCCCAGTGATACCACAAAATTAGTTGCCTTAGGCAAAGCAGATATTGGCATAAGCTCCGACCCTGAACTTATTTTATTAGTAGGGCGAAACTTACCTCTATTACGCATTGGCGCACTGATTGATCAGCCCATGGTAGCCCTGGCCAGTTATGATGTGAAAAAGTTAGCGGATATAAAAGGCAAAACGATTGGTTACGCCGTTGGCGGCATTGATAAAATTATTTTAAAAGTTATGCTTCAACACGTGGGCTTAAAAATAACAGACGTCAACTTGGTGGATGTACACTACAACCTCGTGCAAGCCTTATTATCAAAACGCGTAGACGCCGTCACCGGCGCCATGCGAGATTATGAAATACCCCAGCTTAAATTAGAAGGTATGAACACTCACAGCTTTTACCCTGAAGATTATGGCATGCCCCGCTATGGTGAACTAAACTACGTGGTTAATCGCGCCCACCGACATGATGCGCGCATTCCAAAATTTCTGGCCGCCTTAAAACAAGCCACACAATTCATCAATCAACATCCCAATAAAAGTTGGCGCATCATGGTGCGTCAACATCCAGAATTAAAAACGCCCTTAAATAAACTGTCATGGAAAATGACCCACCCCCTATTTGCCCAGCAACCCAGCCTGACCCATAAACCACGCATCATGGCTTTAGCCGCACTCTTTAAAAAAGAAGCGGTGATCTCTGAAGTGAAAAGCTATAACCATTATGTGGCATAAATTAACAGACTAGATATAAAACAACAACTACCGAAATAAAACAAAGTTCAGCCAACATGAAATATAGAGTATAACGCTGAAAAACTGGCATAACAGACTTATTCGCACTCTTAAAAACAGCAACGTCCCATAATGCTAGAATTGCAGCCGCACAGACTATTGCCACCGATCCAAAGCAAGGAACAGTTAGAGCGTCTGACCAACTTTCATCGTTAAAAAATACTGCAAAAGATAGCACCGTGGTCGGAAAAGCAAAAAGCAGATATAACAAGAACCTCTGCCATCCATACTGCTTTGCTGACATGTGTATCAATTTTTCAGACTGACACATTTCTTGCTTAGATTGAAAGACATCGTATGCGGTAAGCATTATTGTTGTTAGCAAAATGGCTGGCGAACCAAAAATCATGCCAAACAATACAAATGGAACATTAGCTGCAAGTGTATTTATTAGTAAATAGCGCAGAAAACAGACTGAAACAGATTTAAAGCTGAGAGGATTGACCTGACTATTATTCAATTGATTGACCACCATAAAATATAAAGTCCAGCATAATAACCCTCTGCAACATTTCTGTCTAGCACAAAGGGTACGGACAATTACACTAGCCTGGTTGCCTCACTAAAAAGCAGATAAACTATTGAGCCTAAAATACGCTCAGTCCACCGGCCTAATCTAACGTTACGTCTGCACAACTAGAACTGTTCAATACCCGAATCACTAGCCAACAACACCACATCGGCAGGACGTAGTGCAAACAAACCGTTGGTTACCACGCCGGCAATATTGTTTAATTGTTTTTCCAATGCGACAGGGTCTAGAATTTTTAAATTATAAACATCGATAATCACATTGCCATTATCGGTCACCACGCCTTGGCGGTAATCAGGATCGCCGCCTAATATTACAATTTGCCGTGCGACATAACTGCGCGCCATGGGAATGACTTCAATGGGTAAAGGAAAGCGGCCCAGCAGATCCACTTTTTTACTGCTGTCGGCAATGCAAACAAATTGCTTGGCGGCTGCCGCCACAATTTTTTCACGCGTTAATGCCGCGCCGCCGCCTTTGATCATTTGCTTATGGTGGTTAACTTCGTCGGCGCCATCAACATAAACTTGAAGATTACTGACACTGTTTAAATCTAGCACTGCAATACCTTGCTCACGCAATAATTGCGCACTGGCTTCGGAGGCAGCCACCGCGCCCTCAATTTTATTCTTAATACCACCCAGCGCTTCAATAAAACACGCCACAGTACTGCCAGATCCCACGCCAATGACGCTATTAGGTTTAACAAATTCTAAGGCTTTTGCCGCGACGGCTTGTTTTAGTGTTTTTGCATTCATAAAAATCTCCATAAAAAAGTCATGATATTTAACCACTGAGTGGACGATTATCAGCCGCTCAGAATTTAAAGCCCTTATTTTTCAATAAGTTAAAAATTTCACGCCAAATATTCGTCTTTCAATTGCACATAATTATTTGCGCTATATTTGAAATAAGCGAGCTCATCAGCCGTGAGTGGGCGAATTTGTTTAACCGGTGAGCCAACATATAAATAGCCACTTTCCAGCTCTTTGCCAGGCGGTACCAAGCTATTGGCGCCAATGAGCACTTGCGAGCGGATAATGGCTTTATCTAAAATCACCGTGTTAATGCCGATAAGGCATTCGTTTTCAATGGTGCAGCCGTGCAACACAGCCCGGTGGCCGACGGTCACATCATCGCCAATAATCAGCGGATCGCCTCCCGGGTTAAAGCTGGCTTCATGGCTGACATGCAGCACGCAGCCATCTTGAATGTTACTACGCTTGCCAATGCTAATATAATTAACGTCTCCACGTACCACGACGGTGGGCCAAATAGCGCTATCATCGGCAAGGCTAACTTGGCCAATTACAACGGCGCTGCTGTCAACGTAAACGCGCTGTCCCAGCTCGGGGCTGTGGTCGCGGTAAGGGCGAAGGTTCATATCAATTCCTCGGTTAAATTTGAAAATTAAGCAAATCTGAGCATAGCCTACAAGGTTGCCACGTTGCAGTGCTTCTCGCAACCTTGTACGGCCGTTTATAGACAAAAAAATGCATGACGAGCTTAGCGACCCTTTGCGCCCTAAGATGTCTTAGGGTGCCTTGAAATAATGTAACGACACCCCCGCCCCAGGCAAGAATCTAGCATTTGAATCAAAGTTGAGCCATTACAACAAATTAACAGCTTGAATTTTGCATCATGGCCTTCATATAGTAAGAACTTTAGGCACGAGGAGCACAGCATTGGAACAATATCGCGGAACAACTATTTTATCTTGTCGTCGAGGCAACCACGTTGTCATCGGGGGTGATGGCCAGGTAACCATGGGGCAAAGCATTGTCCTCAAAGGAAACGCCCGAAAAGTGCGCCGCCTCTACCACGACAAAATTCTGGCCGGCTTTGCCGGTGGTACCGCAGATGCTTTTACCCTCTTCGAGCGCTTCGAAGGCAAACTTGAAGCCCACCAAGGCCATTTAACACGCGCCGCGGTAGAATTGGCAAAAGATTGGCGCACCGACAAAATGCTGCGCAAGCTGGAAGCCTTGCTAGTCGTGGCCGACGAAACAGCCTCTTTAATCATCACCGGCACCGGCGATGTGATTGAACCCGAAGAAGGCATTATGGCCATTGGCTCCGGTGGCGCTTATGCGCAAGCCGCTGCACGAGCGCTCTATGACAACACCGACATGAGCGCGCGTGATATTGTTGAAAAAGGTTTGAAAATTGCTGCTGACATTTGCGTGTTTACCAATCATAACCGCACCATTGAAGAATTAACCATTAAATAATTTCACACTAGGAATTTTTTGCATGAGCATGACACCCAAACAAATTACCGAAGCTTTAGATGAACACATTATTGGCCAAAGCGAAGCCAAGCGTGCAGTGGCCATTGCCCTGCGTAACCGCTGGCGCCGCATGCAAGTGCCTGCAAGCTTGCGCCCAGAAATTACCCCTAAAAATATTTTAATGATTGGGCCAACCGGCGTGGGTAAAACCGAAATTGCTCGCCGCCTAGCCAAGTTGGCCAATGCCCCCTTTATCAAAGTAGAAGCCACCAAGTTTACCGAAGTTGGCTACGTTGGCCGTGATGTGGAATCTATTATTCGTGACTTAGCCGATGGCGCCATTAAAATGATGCGCGAACAAGAAATAGAAAAAGTCAAAAGCAAAGCCGAAGATGCCGCCGAAGAAATTGTGCTCGACGCACTACTACCACCACCACGCAGTAGCAGCGACAATGACACCGATAAAGACAACGACAAAGACACAGAAAAAAAAGAAGCCCCAGAAGAGTCAAACACGCGCCAACTGTTTCGCAAGAAATTACGCGAAGGCCTACTAGACGATAAAGAAATTGAAATCAACATAGCTACTGGTGGCGTTGGTGTAGAAATCATGGGCCCACCCGGCATGGAAGACATGACCTCACAATTGTCGGACATGATTCAAAACATCAAACAAGATCGCAAAACCGACCGAAAAATGAAAGTAAAACAAGCGCTAAAAAAATTGCAAGAAGAAGAAGCCCTAAAGCTTATTAACGAAGAAGACCTGCGCACTAAGGCAGTTTACAATGTTGAAGAACACGGCATTGTGTTTCTTGATGAAATAGACAAAGTCGCCAAAAATAGCGACCGCGGTGGTGCCGACATATCACGCGAAGGCGTGCAACGTGACTTGCTTCCCTTAATTGAAGGCTGCACAGTCAACACCAAATACGGCATGATCAAAACCGACCATATTTTATTTATTGCCTCCGGCGCGTTTCATTATTCCAAGCCATCAGACTTGGTGGCCGAGCTGCAAGGCCGCTTGCCAATTCGCGTGGAATTAACCGCCCTCACCGCCAACGACTTCAAACGCATTTTAACTGAGCCCAAAGCTTGCTTGGTCGAACAATACATAGCCTTAATGAAAACCGAAAACGTCAACATTAGCTTTACCGACGATGCCATTCAACGCTTAGCCGAAGTGGCCTACAACGTAAATGAAAACACCGAAAACATCGGCGCCCGCCGCTTGTACACCGTGATGGAACGCTTAATGGAAACACTTTCATTCGATGCTTCAGAGCGCGACGGCGAAAGCGTCAACATTGACGCCGCTTATGTGAATGAACATGTTGCCGAGTTATCACAGAATGAAGATTTGAGCCGCTATATTTTATAGCGGTTTTCCCGCTCCACCACGTTAGAGCTCAAACAAGTGGATCGGGAAGATCTTTTAGCTTAGAAAGTAAATGTTGCAACTTATTACCAACAAAGCCTTCATCATCGACACTATCTAGTAGAGAATGCTTAGCTTTTTTGCGGTACTCCGTACTAAACTCATCAAAAACTTTTTGATAATTAGCTTGATCAACCCGCTTAAGTCGATTAAAACCCTTTAACATTTCAAGTGCAAATTCTTCAGCCCCCATCAGCAGCATATCAAAAGGTGAAAATAATAAAGTAGGGGGTAAACCAAGCTTATGCAAACAAAATAGCATTGCAATAAGCATCATCCGACCATTGCCATCGCCCACAAAATGAAGAAGGTTCAAAGTTCGCAATAACTTGGCAAGCACCACGAGCTTTTCAAATTGCGTTTTTTTATCTTTAATAACCGCAAAATGCTTAGCAATAATAGTGTCCAACTCCATGCAGATGATCGCCTCATCCTTACCGGCCAGTAAATCTCCTAAATCAATACCTAAAAAAAACATGTTTGCATTGTCTGGATCCACCATCACTGTAGCATAGAGCCAAGACACAGGCTCTTTCACAATATTGACGCCTTGCGTGCAATTCTCTGCTAGCGTTTTTTTAGTTTCAATCGGGCTATCTTTAACAACAACCTTCACATAGTCAGATTCCAGCAAATCTTCAAAGCCCTGCGTCGTCATGCAAAAATGATCGTTACCGGCAAAAAAAACAGACATTTGAGCAGGTGTGATTTTTTTAGATTTAGAAATCATCTTTGCAACGCCCTGCGTTGCCAGACAATACACGTCTAATAAAAATTTAACATTAAAAGTTTTGTTTTGACTTAAGCAGTTACCCATGTGTTCAAAGGCTCGCAACATTGCAAATTTATAACCCGGCTCGTTCAAGTCAAAATAATTATCGCGTATTATCCTCGCAAACTGAACGTGCTCAGTCAAATAGAAGCGATTCCATTTGCAGTAATCAATAAATAAGCATCCCAAGGTGTCATGCAAAAACAACCCGAAGTTTTGCCAGCAATACTTCAAATAAAGATTTACTTTTATTTTTGGCGTAAGGTAACGCGACACACGTCCATTCATTTCAAACACATAAATCTCATCGTCAGCAACAAACTTAGCGCACTTAACATCGAAATCAAGCACTATCTCAGCACAACACCTCATGCTTGGAAACTGGTAAAGAAAAATACTTTTGTTTTTAGTGATTAATAACAAATCATGTTGAGGTGAGAGCGCAAGCATTTCAATCCCAGAAATACGCCAAACCCCTTTAGCAGCAAGCTTATCTCTATTCCAATAATACAACTCTTCCTTGCCATAAACAAAAACATGTTCCGCCAAAAACCAGCAGCGCAACTCTGTCTCATTTCGCTCAAGCAGCCTGGTCATTTCTGACCTCATGCTCGGTGACTTTTTTCCATATAAAAGTTGGGCCAAATATTTTTTATCTGTGAATTCAGGTCGGCGACAAATTTCCTGCAAATCCAAACGACAGTTTTCATTAACACACCTTAATGTGTTTAAATTGAAATCATATGAAAATGACCTCCCACCACAAGACCTAACATAAGCATACCACAACTCGGGGCCTTCAATAAAATGTGCAAAAAACCTTTCCCCTGCTGCACGCCAACGATAAGTCAAGCAAATGCCAAATTCATCATCTTCTACACAATGACTATAAGATGTTTGATACTCAAAAAAATCGAGACCAAGTGCCGTTTCAATAACAAAGAAACGCTGATCAGGCGAAACATCCACATTGCTAATGGGAAAAGGAAATGAATGTGAATGATTAGGCCCAACATCTTGTCCTAAAGCCTGCAACGTCAACACACAACCTTTAACCCCCAGAATAATCAAATGCTTGCTGAGAAAATAATATGAGTCGTACTGCTGTAAATCACAATCAACAAGATAACTAGGTTCGCGAAGATGGTATTTCATTTTTGTTTTTATGACTTAATGGTTGGGGTTATTATTTTTATATCCCATACACAAATTGAAATCAACAGCGCAAGGATAACCAGGGCAAGCTCCGCTAAAGTACCATCAGCCCAGGACATTGTCAAAATCGAGCACAATGTCTATAACCTATCGAAAAGTTATATTTTAGCGAATTAAATTTGGGCGTTAATCTTAATATCTTCTATCTTAAGGTTTCCTTAAGCCTCGATAGATATAATCTCATTAAAACATAATGAATGCTTTTTATAAGGCCTGATTAATAAACTGTCTATTCAACCTATAACGCAAAGGTCTCCAGCCATGAAACAAGATAAAACATTCACCGCTGGCGGCGTCACATATTCCATTAAAAAATGCCCAGCTAAAAGCGTTGCTCTTTACGAGACATATACTCGCAACGAATAAAAACCCGGCATTTCTGGCTTATAAATTTACACCAGGTAAAACCCTCAGCACCTGCAATCCTAATGTCTGATAAAAAAGCTCTGCTTTGCATTGCACAATACCCACGCAAGCCTGACAAACCTATTTTTTACGAACCGCCAATTCATATTAAAAAATGCTCTAGCTAGTTCTTGCTCTATGCTACTGAAGACCTCATCTACCTGCGCCACGCAACCAACACTCAACCCGAGACAACTATGATGAGACATCCCGCGCTGATAACCTGTCTTTTTTCTTATGTTGAAACCGGTGATAGCGCTTGGCTACTATCTGGGGACGCAAGTGGCTGTATAAAACTAACTTCAGTCTCAACGGTAGATTACACTGCCGTCCCACAAGTCGAAAATAATTTGAAAAAAACATTAAGTAACATTACAAGTTTCATTGCAGAAGACGGTCGACGTTTTTACGCCGTGGTTGATGAAGCAAACATCCTACACGGTTTAAACTCAAAACTCGAAAGCACCGCAACCGAAAAACTGCCCGACACCGTGGAAACCTTTTTCTTTCACGCTCCCTATTTATACATAGGCTTACGCAGCAAAGCCGTTGCTTGTCTTTATACTCCTGCTTTCTTTCAATATGGGTAAGATGCTTTCCAGCCATAGGAACAAACCATGGTGAGCGCGGCTTTTTTGCCGTATAATCCCCCCTTTAAACAGAGGTGCGCATGAGCAACAAACCTGAAAAAACCACGCATTTTGGCTACAAACAAGTGCCTGTATCCGACAAAGTCAATAAAGTCGCCGAGGTATTCCACTCCGTCGCCAGCAAATACGACATAATGAACGATCTTATGTCTTTTGGCGTGCACCGCCTATGGAAGCGTTTCACCCTAGATAAAAGCGGCGTACGCAAAGGCCATAGCGTGCTAGATTTAGCCGGTGGCACCGGCGATTTAGCCGCAAAATTCTCAAAAATGGTGGGCGATGACGGCCAAGTCATTCTCGCCGACATCAATGCCTCCATGCTCGAAGCCGGGCGCGACAAACTAATTGATAACGGCATTGTTAACAAAATAGATTTTGTGCAAGCCAACGCCGAATGCCTGCCATTTGCCGATGATAGCTTTGATTGCATAACCATTGCCTTTGGCCTGCGCAACGTCACCAATAAAGACGCCGCCCTGCGCGAAATGCTACGCACCACCAAGCCCGGTGGCCGCGCTATGATATTAGAATTTTCGAAACCTAAATCCGATTTGATGAACAAAGCCTACGATTTTTACTCGTTCAACATCCTGCCAAAAATTGGCAAGTTCGTGGCCCAAGATGAATCTAGCTATCAATACCTCGCCGAATCAATTCGCATGCATCCCGACCAAGAGACCTTAAAAACCATGATGCAAGATGCTGGCTTTGACGAAGTGGAATATCACAATTTAACCGATGGCGTGGTTGCCCTGCACATAGGCTACAAGTACTGATGCTACACACCGCTGTTTGCGCCACATTAGAAAAAACTGTCAACTTTATGCTGACACGCGATGCAGATAGCGCCGAACGCCTGCAAACGCTAGAAGGTCAAGTTATTCACCTAAGCATTCAAGACCCCGCATTAAATTTCTATTGGTTATTTGAAAACCAACACGTGCGCATTATGCCAAGCTTACGCGGCGAAGCAGATGCCACCATCAGCGGCCCGCTGCAATCACTCATTAACATGGGCCTTAGCAAAGCCAAAGTTGCCAAAGACCTCACCATCTCCGGTGATATGCACAGCGTGGAAGCCTTTAAGATTTTATTCGCCCAATTGGACATAGACTGGGTAGCACAATTAGCCCCTTACACCGGCGATGCGTTAGCCTTTAAATTACACGACACTGCACGCAAAGCCAAGCACTGGCTAGGAAAAGCCGCGGCTAGCTTTAAAGATAATTCAAAAGAATATTTATACTACGAAGCCCAGCTATTGCCCGATAAACAGCAAGTTAAAGATTTTAGTGATGATGTGCGCGAGCTGAATAGAGATGTGGACAGAGTGGCGGCGCGGTTACGCAGGCTAGAAGCACAAAACTAACACGCCAAGCCCAGAACGCTCCCTTTGCACCGCATACGCAACACAGGCAAAAGGGAGAAAGAATCTAATAACCTTTACGCGCCATAAAACTCAGGCCGATGAATGGAATGCAATGTAACAATACGCGCACCAGAACGAAACGATAAGTTTTCAAAATTATATTTCGTTAATTGAATAATCGTTGCAATAGAACATTGCGCGTAAGTTGCAATTTTAACAACCGATACACGCGCCTCAACAAGCTCAACAATCAGCTCATTCCAAGGCACATTAGCATTTAACACCACACCATCATATTCATAATAAGGTTTATTACCCGGTTTAAATTCCAGTGATTTTGATTTTTTTCCATCATCTTTCTTGTCATCTTTTTTCTTTGACACAACCATTCTCCTTTTGTTAATTTAACTGATTTAATACCCAGTGTTATTATTAGATCCATACAAGCGGGGGGGTTCAGCTCCAATCTTCATCAATTTTTTGAATCGACTCCGCCAAGTAACGCACCCGCTCTTTTGTCACAGGCGCATCTAAGCGCGTATCAATTAACTCTTCAGCAAGCCGAAGGTAAACACCATTAATTTTTTCAGGGGGAATAACACGCGCTCTTGGAGTATATGCCGCGTGACATGAAGTTGAAGTCGCCATCAGCTCTTCATTGTTAATAATTATCATACCGGTCTCCTTTTTAAATACGTAAAGACACGGCCCTCGTCACTTTTTATTATTATAATCGGCGAAGACGCATTGTTTGGGTGTGTCCTCTTTAACTCATTGAAATCATTCAAATAACACCTTAATCGGCACCCGCCTGTTTCTTTTAAGATTTATTATAGCTAAAATATATTCTTATGTGAGCTTGCTGTCAACTTTTAATCCATTTAATTTTGCTTAAGAAACATGCGCATGCTATTCTAAAGCTTCAATCTATTTGATATGATGGGGTGAATTAAGGGAGTCTCATGGCCGAGCGTTCGAAAAGTGATGTCATTAAGTATTTGATGCAAAAAAACTATTTAACCATAGAAAATTTGTCGCAAGAACTTGGCCTGTCAGTCTCAACCATAAACCGTTTGCTGGTTAGCTCAAACAATGACCCACGCTTATCAACACTAAAACCCATTGCCAAATTTTTTAATATTAGCTTGGATGAGCTGGTAGGTGAAAAGCCATTACAACTCCAAAGTAATGATGAAGGTCACAGTTTCGACAATAAAAATATTCTATTACAAGTCCCTGTATTACACTGGGAACAAGTCACTAAAGCAAAAGAAATTACCGCCAGCCTAAATTTTGAAAACTGGAATCACTGGACGGTATCAATTGATAACGTTAGTCAATTAGCTTTTGCTCTTATTATTGGGCAGTCATCATTAGGCACCCCCTTTTATAATAAAACTAGAATTATTGTTGAACCTGAAAAAAAATCATTAGATAGCGATTATGTGCTTGCCATAATTGATAACAACCCTGTGTTAACAAAATGTATTATCAATGGTATGGAAAAAATATATCAATCTTTAAACTTAGAACAAAAGTATCAACAAGGTGAAAATACAATAATCGAAGTTGGCACAGTGGTCCAATGGTTAACGCCACATCAGGAGAAGTGATCAATGGATGCGCTAAACTTACACGACAAAAAATTACAACAAACGCTCGCCACAAGAAAACAGACGATACACACTAATCAAAAATTATTAAAAGCCGTGGAACTAAATGATCTCGCGCAAACAAAAAAATACATTGAAACAAACGCAACGCTACATACTTTATCGGGCTTAGCACTGCGGGCATACAATGAAGAGCACGAAGGCCTACTGCATATAGCGGTGAAACTAAACCATATCGAGATTGTTGAGTATTTACTTTCAATAGGCTGTAGTGCCAACATCAAAACACGCCGTGCTCGCTCCCCCCTGCATTACTCAACTTATAAAAATGTAAGCCCCTCAATTATTGAAAGCTTATTACTTGCCAATGCGGACACTGAAAATCAAGATGATGATAACGCTTCCGCCCTCATTTGGGCCTGCTATTTAGGCAACCTAGCTGCACTTAAAATATTACTAAAGCATAAAGCAGATCCTAAAATAAAAGACCGTTTTGAATTCAACTCATTAGATTGGGCAGCTTACGAAGCTCAAATAGACGTAGTGATTTTTCTTATGGATTTAAACATTTACTCAACTGAAGAAGTACACATCGCATATGAAAATGCCATTGAGGCAGGTCATAGTGAACTCGTGGAAAT
Organism: Gammaproteobacteria bacterium; assembly: GCA_034112285.1. GTDB lineage: Bacteria > Pseudomonadota > Gammaproteobacteria > JABDGN01 > JABDGN01 > JAWUVP01. The sequence goes on along the minus strand of JAWUVP010000040.1, from coordinate 573 downwards.
AATGCGCAACAAAATGTAAACTTAAATCCTTTGCATTTTCTTGTCGTCCATTAGCAATACAAAATATTTTTACTGCATTAAAAACCTTCCCCACCCCAATAAATGCAAAAAATAAAGTTGCAATCATAAAAATACAACTCTATACTTCGAATTATTGAAGTAAATAACTTTAATGCAAATAAGCATTGAAAGTGCTTCCTTCAAAGAAGGTGCGCGCAACAAAGGAGACCAATATGGCCGTGATCATCAACGGAAAAACCGTCGTCCATCAAAACAGCCTGGGCAAGCTTCACACCCTAGACGTGTGTCTCACTCCACCGTATGGCGTGCCCATTCCCTTCAAAAATCTCGCCAAATCTGAAGACCTGATAAAAACCGCCCGCAGCGTTAAAGTCAACGGCTACCCCATTGCCACGATGCAATCTGAATTTTGCAAATCCACCGGCGATGAAGGAGGCTTAATGCTGGGCATTACATCGGGCAGTATTGGTGGCAAAGCTACGTTCTTGGAAGGTTCGCATAACGTCAAAGCCGAAGGCTTCCCGGTGGTGCGCCAGCACGACCACATGGTGT
>JAWUVP010000039.1:0-16603 GCA_034112285.1 Gammaproteobacteria bacterium | reverse complement strand
AAATTTCTGGGAAGTAATTGGGGGTGTTGGGTATAGAGTTTATGGAGGGTCTCCAAAATATTCTCGCTGTCGTCGTAACCAATTGCATGCACTATGTCGCCACCGTGTTGCAGGCAAGCATGTTGTGCCTTGCAATAAAATAAATCGATTTTATGTTTGTGCGCGATGACACCCTCTGGGAAATGTTTTGTTTGTGCATCAGTGAAGGGGGTGCCATCTGGCTTTTTACTGAGTTTGTCTAAAGTGTCGCGCCATATTTTTCCTGGCTCATAGGGCTGCGTGTAAGTATCGGCTAATAAAAATTGGTCATTGTGAATCTCGACTGCTGGGAAAAGTTGTTGAAAATGCAGCGTGAGAGCAGTAAAAATCTCGTAGGAAGATAGGCTGCCAAAACGCGCACAGTTTTTGTTGTCGGTCTTTGGATCTTGCCGGTTCGAGAAGGTGCATATTTCAACTAAATCAGGCTGTAATTGAAAAATCGCTCCACACATATGCTCGATAATGGGCCCTTTGAATATGATAGGTTTATTTTTTTCAAGCATGAGCACTTGTTTGTTTTTTGAGTTGGTAAATAGCGTTTTGCTGCCTTTGATATGAGCTGAATTGAAGCAGCCATCATAATCAATCCAGAATTGTAGAATTTTTTTCATTTTATAAGCTTTTATTTTTTGATTGTTATGTTCATCATGCCGGTACTCTATTAAGGTTTCCTTAATAATCAGCGACTATTTGCGCTTGAAACAGCATGTGCGCACATTCAAGAAATGCATGAAATGCAACTAAAAAAGTTGAGTGCCTAATAAGAGAGGGGTATATCGAAAAAAGGGTATTAGACAGTCTGCCTAAATATCCGGCACCGACACCCCAGAAAAGTTTATGACTAAGCGGCATGTAGTGGGTAAAGCTTAATTCGGCTGGAATTCTTGTGCTAGTCTCACCCGAATCCTCACCCGTACCGCTCCTCTTCGTGTTCCCGTATCCCAGCATAAGGTTCACTGAGTTGCTATGATTCGCGCCAAAATAATACCCAAGGGTAACGTGACGATCACTACGGAAACCGACCGTAAAGTCTTTGCTGTGTGAAGCGCGCTTGCACTGCTGGCTATGTTGTTGATAAATATTTCAAAATTCAGCTTAAGTTCTGCTGCTAAGTGGCGATACAGTGGTTGTAACCAAGAGGAAATTCACAATGACTGCAAACACACTAGAAACCACCATGTATAACGCCTTTGTTCTTGCTGAAAAAAATCATCATAAATATGTGACTACGGCGCATTTATTGTTGTCTTTGTTAGATAATACCGAAGTAGCTGATTTCTTTGTGCACTGTAGTGCCGATATTGAAAAAATCAAAACCGAGCTGTTTATCCATATAGAAGAAGATTCACCTTTAAACAGCGCCACACCTCAGGCGGAGATTGTGGTGTCGCCGGAATTTAACCAGCTAATTTACCGTTGTGTGTGTGATGCGGGCTTGTTGAAGTTAAATAAAATTCATGGCATTAACCTCGTGTTGACCTTATTAAATAATCAAATTGACCTTGTGGCGCGTATTCTTATGCAAGAAGGTGTAACGAAAGAGAAAGTGACTAAATTCTTTTTGCGCAATGCGGTAATGGATGCTTTTCCTGCGCATGAAACCATTGAATTAACGGCGCAAATTGAAGGACAAGCCGCAGTGGCTGATCCGTTTGCTGGGTTGGAATTAAACAAATACGCGCAAAATATTAACCAATTGGTCTTGGCGGGACAGGTTAAGCCGGTTATTGGCCGCGATAGTGAAATTGCCCAGTGTGTGCAAACCTTGTCGCGTTGCGGCAAAAGTAATCCTCTGTTTGTGGGCGAAGCTGGCGTGGGTAAAACCACTATTGTTTGGGGCTTGGCGCAGGCGATTGTGGACAAAACGGTGCCAGAAAAACTACAAGATAGTGTGATTTTTTCATTAGATTTGGCCAGCTTAGTGGCGGGCTCTAAATTTAGGGGTGATTTTGAAGAGCGTATGCAACTGATTTTGCAAGAAATCAAAGCACACCCGCAAATTATTTTATTCATTGATGAAATTCATAACATGACCAGCCTGGGTGGTAATGGTTCGGGCACCTTGGATTTGGGCGAATATTTGAAGCCGGCGTTGAGCAGTGGCGATATTCGCTGCATGGGGGCGACCACTTATGCTGAATTTAGAGAATATTTCGCCAAAGATGCGGCGTTAGCCAGACGTTTTCAAAAAATTGATGTCAAAGAACCGACGGTGAAGGAATCGATGACGATTCTTAAGGGCTTAAAAAACAAATTAGAAGCACATCATGGCATTAGCATTTCAGATGCGGCCTTGGAGCGTGCGATTGAGCTATCAGATAAATATATGTTAGACCGTCATTTGCCTGACAAAGCCATTGATGTGGTGGATGAAACGGCGGCGCATGTGAGCATTAACGCCAGTAAATTGGGTGTGAAGGGCGTGTGTAAAACGCAGGTAGAGCAAACGTTTGCCACAATGACGCGTTTACCGTTTGCAGAATTATCGGCCGCAGCCGCGCAGAGCATTCTAACGCTGGATAGCCGTTTGAATGATAAGATTTTTGGGCAAGAAGAAGCGATTAGCAAAATCACCCAAGTGATTAAAGTCTCTCACGCCGGCTTAAAGCGTGAAGATAAGCCGATGGGGTCTTTTTTGTTAACCGGCAGCACGGGTACGGGTAAAACAGAATTGTGTAAACAACTCGCCAACGAATTAGGCGTGAAATTAATCCGCTTTGATATGTCAGAGTATATGGAAAAACATGCAGTGGCCAAATTAATTGGTACCCCGCCGGGTTATGTGGGCTTTGAGCAGGGTGGTTTGCTGGTGGAGCAGATTATTAAAAACCCGCATTGTGTTTTGTTGCTAGATGAAATTGAAAAAGCGCATCCGGATATTTTTAATGTGTTATTGCAAGCGTTAGATTATGGACGCTTGACCGATAACACTGGCCGGGTAGCTGATTTGCGTCATTTAATTATTGTAATGTCATCCAATGTGGGTGGGCAAAGTATGCAGTCTAATGGCATCGGCTTCTTGGGTGCGAATAAAGAAGAAAATGTCTTGGCAGATTGTGCTGAAGTTTTCTCCCCTGAATTTAGAAACCGTTTGGATGCGATTGTGCCCTTTAACCCGTTGAGCAAAGACATTATGGTAAGTATTGTTGAGAAATACTTGGCTGAAATTAACGAGCAATTAAGTGTGCGTAATTTAGATTTAACCGTAACGGCTTCTGCAAAAGCGTGGCTAGCCGAGTCTGGCTTTGATAATAAGATGGGTGCGCGTTATATGGAGCGCTTAATTCAAGAAGAAATTAAAATGCCGCTGGCGAATAAACTATTGGCAGCAGGGCACAATGCTGCAAGCGCAAGGGTAAAAGTACGCACTGCGAAGGGTCAGCTTGTGATTGATTATGTAAATTGAGTGCTCCCCCTTACTCAATCCATTTCAAGACAAGCGTGCAGGGGGGCAGTTAAAGGACTAACTGCCCCAGACGTTAAAAAACATTTAAGTCTTTCTATTTTGTGCCGATAACTTGAGTGTAGGCATTAAATGCTTTACCGATAAAATGATAGGGGAAACATCATGACATTTGGAATTCAACATAGCACGGCAACATTATCTATCCAGAACAACATGGGTAAGGCGCAGTCGGCCTTAACCACGGCAATGGATAGGCTCTCTTCTGGGTTGCGAATTAACTCGGGTAAAGATGATGCTGCTGGTAGGGCGTTGAGCAACACCATGGAAAATCGCATTAAAGGGCTGGACCAAGGTAACCGGAATGCTAATGATGCTATTTCAACTGTGCAAATTATTGAAGGTGGGTTAACAGAAATTGCCAGCATGTTGACGCGAATGAACGAATTAGCCATTCAATCGAGCTCTGGCACCTATACCGACGATCAGCGCGGTAAGATGAATGTAGAATTTAAAGGCCTACGCGATGAAATTGCGCGTGTGTCTGAGAATGCTGGCTTTAATGGCAGCAAGGTCATGGATGGTAATGCGTCGAGCATGCGGGTGCAGCTGCAAGCGGGTGGGGCATCAGGCAGTTCGATGTCGATTAGCTTGCCCAATGCCTCTTTAGCGGGCTTGAGTTTAACCACTAGCGAAGTGGATAGCGTTGCCAATGCAGGTGCTTCTATTGATTCGTTGACCACGGCGTTGAGCGCTGTAACCAGCGCCTTAGCTCGCTCTGGTGCGGATCATTCTAAATTAGAAAGTGCCATTAATAATAATACGATTCAGAACGACAGTCTTGAATTAGCCAAAGGCCGTATTATGGATGCGGATTTTGCCAAAGAGAGTGCGGCACTGGCTAAAAATACGGTGTTAGTGCAAATGGGACAAGCCATGCTGTCCAAAGCTAATGAAGCGACCGAATCAGTTTTAAGTTTACTGCGATAATAATAAGCGCCTAACAAGGATGTTGGGCGCATAATAATGACTATATAATTCACTGCGGCGTGTTTTCCGACTTATTGCGTTTTATTTCATGTTTCTATTTAAGTTTGCCAACAGGTGGTCGATAACAAGAACATAACACAGCAGCATTAAAGGGGAATTCGTTATGGGTATAAGTATGACAGGTATTGGTTCAGGAATGGACGTTGACTCAATCATCAGCAGCTTAATGGAAGTTGAGAAAATTACTTATGACAAATTAGCGGTTAAGAAAAGCAATATTAATTTTGATTTGAGTGCTGTAGGTTCAATTAAAAGTGGTATTAGTGATTTAAAAGCGAGCGGTAAAGCCGTTAGCGATTTTGTGTCTAAGTCTTATTTCAACACCAAGCAATCTAGCAGCACGTCTTTCACTTCTTCTTTAGATGGCAACGATGCTAGCTTGGGTAGTTATGACATTACGGTTACACAACTCGCGCAAGCACACAAAATTGGTTCTGCTGTGCAAACGTCTAAAACAGCTGACACAGGCCTTACAGGCACTATGTCAATTGATGTAGGCGGCACCAGCTTTGATGTGGAAATTGACCCTGCTAATGATACCTTAGAGGAAATTCGCGACACAATTAACAATGCCAGTGATAACAGCGGTGTTAAAGCTTCAATCTTAGCCACCAATAACGAAATTACCGGTGACCCTGAATATGTTTTAACGCTAACTTCTACCACTACCGGCGCAGATAATAGTATTGCGGTAACCGATAGTGTAGGCACAATGGCTGCGACACTAAACATTACTGCTGGTACAGCAAATGAATTGAACGTAGCGCAAAACGCCATTATTGATATTGATGGTTACAATGTTGAACGTGCAACAAACACCTTGAGTGATGTGATTGAAGGCGTGACGCTAGATTTAATCGCGACAGGTGGCGCAGCATCGTTAGAAATTAATTCTGAGCTTAGAAAAGATGATATTAAAGAATTGATTGGTACTTTTGTTTCAGACTATAACGCGATTGTTAGCAAAATTAATGAATTAGATGCTGAAAGTAATGAAACAACGGTTTCTTTGCTAAAAAGCAAATTACGTTCAGTGCTTGATACGCCAGCCACAGGTACCGGTATCTACAACATTATGGCTGATTTAGGTATTGTAACCGATTCACCTGCAAAGAGAATTTCACCTAACACAGGTGTTGAATTCACCAACGGTGGTTTACTTAAATTAGATTCAACGGTGTTAGATAGCGTTATGGGGTCTAACTACGATGATGTTATTAACTTATTAACTGACGCAACTGAAGGTTTTTTAACCCGTTTTGACGGCGTATTCACTGAAATGGTGACCTCGGGTGGTACGGTTGATACGACTTTGGATCAGTTAGGCAACCGTACTAAATATTTAGATGACCGCCTAGAGCGTGAAGAAACACGCTTAGAGAGAAAAGAAAAATCATTGACTAAGCAATTCTCGAAACTTGATTCATTGATGTCTACTTATCAACAGCAAGGCGCGTATGTGACGGCTCAGTTAGGTGCTTGGGCTAGCCAAGACGGCTAAGAATTATTGAAAAATTGAATTATATAAATCAGGAGATGGACTATGCAAATGTACGCGAATGAATATCAGTCAATTGGGGCAAATAGTGAAGTTTATCATGCGAGCGCACACCGCTTAACGCAAATGCTGTTTGAAGGTTGCTTGCGTTTTATGTATGAGGCTAAATTTCATATTGAAGAAAAGCAAATTTCCGAAAAGGCAGAAAAAATTTCGAAAGCGTTAAATATTGTCATGAGCCTGCGTGGTAGCTTGCAGCATTCAGGGCAAACGCCCATTGCTGATGATTTAGCCCCCATTTATGAATTTGTGGAGCGCCACCTGGTGCAAGCAAATTTACATAATTCGCTAGAAGAGCTTGATGAGTGCATTAGCATTATGAGCACATTGAAATCTGGCTGGGATGCGATGGATGTTTAGACCTGAAATTTAAGTTTTATAATCCCGAATCAGCTGTTCGTGATGATTTGGGATATTACCCTGGATGCTACTAGCTTTCTATGCGACAATTGTAACAATTTCAAACAGTTGTCAATTTAATTAAGCAAGGATGCTAATGCGTTTCGCCAATTTATCGCTGCATATCAAAATTCTCTTTACTGTTGTTAGCATCACTATGATAGCGTTGGTACTAACTTGCGCGCCTCTACTCTTTAGTAATATTCAACAATACGGTGAAGTATTAACCTCTGTACAAAATTTACAATTTCAAGCTGAAGATGCAGCAGAAGAAAGTATCGACGCTGTGCTTGATAAAGATAAAGGCATGGCAAATGAAGTGTTGGAATTATTGAGTGAAGAAGATTCTGTTACGGGCGGCGCATTGCTTAATGACGAGGGTAAAATTATTGCCACGAATTTGCCAGATGTGAATACACCCAAGGTACTGGAAACATTTAAAGAAGCTAGCACAATATTACGTTTTCAAGGCACTTACTATACTTTTCATCATCATATCTTAGATATTTATGTACCCATTAAGCATAATGATGAATTAATTGGGGTCATGTATGTGCGCTCGCATTTGGAGCCAGATAGTAACTTTGATGATATCTTGCAAATTTTATTTTTGGTGCTTGTTCTAATATTTTTGCTCACCGGAGCATTACAGAAAAACATAACGTCACCGCTCGTACGGCTGCGAGATTTGATGCGCGATTTTTCAGATTCTAACAATTATAAATTGCGAGCCAAAGAAGATTCTCATGATGAAATTGGCGAGCTGGCGAGTGGTTTTAATAAAATGCTTGTAGCATTAGAGGCGCATGAAGGTGAACAGAAAAAAGCCTACCGTCAGCTGCAAGAAACCCAGGCGCAATTGGTGCAAAGTTCAAAATTAGCCTCGCTAGGTGAAATGACCGCCGGCATTGCACATGAAATTAATAACCCGTTATTTTTTATTAAAGGCTTTAATGACCGTATTCGTAAAATCTTTAGCAAAAATGAAGTGGTGACTTATGACATGGTAGAAGATTATGTAGTCCGGATTGCGGACAACGTTGATCGCATGGCAAAAATCATTCGCCATTTTAAAGATTTTTCACGCCAGTCGGGTGATGAACATGTGCCGGTGAAAGTGATTGGGGTGGTTGAAGAAACCTTATCGTTTATTGGTGAGCAAATTCAAAAACATAATATTAAAGTTAATGTCGATTATCAAGATGAATTGGTGGTGGTTAAAGGCAATGTTATTCGTTTAGAGCAAGTTTTTATTAACCTGTTAAATAATGCTCGTGATGCACTAGATGGTATGGAAGATAATAAAGACAAACAAATCAACATCAGCTCTCGACATGAAGACGGCAAATTGATCTTAGAGTTTGTTGACAATGGCCCGGGGATACCGGCTGAAGTATTGGCGAAAATGTTTGACCCATTTTTTACCACTAAAGAAGTGGGTAAGGGAACTGGGCTGGGGTTATCCATTTCACACACAATTATTAGTGAGCATTATGGTGAAATTAGTTTTCATTCAGAGGGCGAAGGCTTGGGTACGACTTGTCGTATTGTATTGCCTATTGTAGATGGGCCTGCACAATAAGGATATTGCGCGCTTATAATTAACTTAAGGAAAACAGAATGACTAGAGATATCCCTATTTTATTGGTGGATGATGAACCCGATGCACGCCTGATATTATCCAGCATGCTGGAAAGTGATTACGGTAATATTGAAACGGCTGATTCAGCTGAAAGCGCATTGGAAAAATTAGCCAGTTTTAAACCAGAAGTGATTATCACTGATGTGAAGATGCCCGGTGAAGATGGTTTATGGTTACTGAAAAAGGTGAAAGAATTTAATCCAGCAATCCCGGTGATTTTGTTAACTGGTCACGGCGATAAATCCATGGTGATTGAGGGTTTGCGTTTAGGCGCCTTTGATTACTTGGAAAAACCGTGTGAAGAAGAAGAAATTTTAGCCTCGGTTGAGCGAGCGATTGAATTACTAATCTTAAAATCTAAATTACATGACGCTGAAAAAGTTAGCTCGCAGCTCGCTAAATTATCCGCAGTGGGTGAATTAACGGCGGGTATTGCGCATGAAATAAATAATCCCTTGGCCTTTTTGAAAGACAATTTTATATCTTTGCAATCACATCTTGATGCGGTTAAACAGATAGTGTACGCCACCATGGGCATACTGGAGAACCAGCAAAAAGTCGAGAATCAAACCGACGAGCACTGGTTAAAGCTTAAAGATTCTGCAGCTGAATATGACTATGGTTACATCATGACTGATATTGATGAGATTTTAGATGACAACAAAATGGGTATTGAGCGTATTAATAAGATCATTGCCAATTTGAAAAAATTCGTACATGTTGATGAAGATGATGCCATGAAGCTGGAAGATTTAAATGAGGTTATCCAGACGGTCTTAGCACTCACAAAAAATCAAATGGCTGACGATGCGTTGCTAACAAAGCTCGTTGAGCTACCTAAAACAATCTGTAATGCTGGTGAAATCTCTCAAGTATTGGTGAATCTCATTGTTAATGCCTCTCATGCCGTGCGCGATGGGGGTACGGTAATGGTGGAGTCGGAGGTCGATGCTGAAAATATATTTATTCGAGTGTGTGATACAGGCTGTGGTATTCCAGAGGAAGTGATGAAGAAAATTTTTGACCCCTTTTATACGACTAAAAAAGTGGGTGAAGGCACTGGCTTAGGATTGTCAATTTCCTATGGCATCATTAAAAAACATGGGGGTTGGATTCATGTTTCTAGTGATGAAAATGATGGCACAGTGTTCTGTATTGTTTTGCCCATTAACGTAGTTTAATTAAGTGAGTTCAAATGATGACTAACATGACGGTATTATGTGTGGACGATGAAAAGCCAATGCTTTCAAGTATTAAACGCTTTTTAGTGAGTAGTGGTTATAACGTGCAGACGGCTGAGTCTGGCCAGGCTGGCTTGGAAATTTTGTCGAATGAGCCCATTGATATTGTCATTTCTGATATGCGCATGCCGGAAATGAAAGGTGATGAGTTTTTAATGAATGTTGCGCAAAACTACCCGGACACGATTCGTATTTTGCTTACAGGCCAGTCTGATCAAAAAAATACAATTAACGCGATTAATCACGGAAAAATCCATCATTTTTTTGAAAAACCCTGGGATCGCGATCTTGTGGTGGCTACGTTAAAAATCCTGGTTGAACATCTGGAAATTAAGCGTGAAAAAAGTCGTTTAGAAAAATTAAACGCTGAACAAAATATTGAATTAGCTGCACTAAATTCTCAGCTATCTGAAGTTAATGGCTCATTAGAGAAAAAAGTGGTTGAACGTACTGACAAATTGGCTAAGGCGCGCTCTGATTTAGAGCATACATATACCGACTTGCAAAAAACCTATCAAGATACGGTGATGGTTTTCACTCATTTAATTGATGCTCGCAAAGGGCAGTCAAGAAAAAGCTCGCGTGATATTGCACGCTTAGCAACGTTGGTTGCACAGGCCTTAGGGTTGGCGCCACAGCAAGTTGAGCAGGTTCATTATGCGGGCTTACTCTATAATATAGGTAAAATTGGCTTTACTAGTCACTTATTAAACACCGCTTACGCCGATTTTGATGAAGAACAATTAGCCATTTTTAATCAATACCCTGCTTTGGGTGAGGCCTCATTACTGGCGCTCAATTTTTTAAATGAGGCCGCACAATTTATTGCCGCGCATCAAGAGCGTCTCAACGGTAGTGGTTACCCGAACCAATTGAAAAATGATCAAATTCCATTGGGGGCACAAATTCTAGGTATTGCGGTCGAATATTATCAATTACAAGAAGGCTTGGTGGCTAATAGTCAGTATGGCGAGACACAGGCAAAAAATTATATTGAAAGTAAAGCGAGTGAGTTTTTTAATCCTGATGTGGTGGAAGCTTTTAGCGAAGTGATTGAGAGCTTACCGCCAGAAGAAATTGATTCCAAAGAACCTCTAGCAGCCTGGGAGTTACGCGCGGGCATGGTGTTAGCGCGTGATTTGTTAACCCCGGGTGGGCGTTTATTGTTAACCAAAGATTCGCAGTTAGTGACTGAAGTCATTGAGCGTTTAGTGGGCTTGGAAGATAAAATGCCGAGTCATTTACTGGTTTATATCAAATAAGCTTAATCGCTCAGCCCGTCAACGGGCAAGTTAATCGTAAAGGTAGTGCCTTCGCCTTCGGTGCTTTCTACACTAATATCGCCACCATGTTTTTGCACAATACCATATGAAATAGACAACCCTAAACCGGTGCCTTTACCCACTTCTTTGGTGGTGAAAAACGGGTCATATAAACGCTCAATGTTTTCTGCGCTGATTCCTGTGCCGTTATCCGTAAAAACAATTAGAATTTCATCATCTTCATGTATGGTGCTGATGGTAATAGTGCCTTTTTCTTCAATGGCATGTTCGGCATTGCTGATAAAATTGGTAAATACCTGATTTAATTGACTCTCATTACCCTGAATTTTGGGGAGAGCAGTAAAATGGCACACAATTTCACACTTGGGCTTTAATTTACGGTCTAACATTTTTAAGACTGATTCTAAGCAGCTATTAATGTCGGCCACACCATCGGAAGTTTGGTCGATATAGGCAAAGCTTTTTAAGCCGGCCACAATGGCTTCAACGCGTTGTAAGCCATCTACAGAATCGACACTAAGGTCTCTTAAATCTTCTAAAATAAACCCAACATTGTATTGTTGATTTAATTTAATGATTTCTGCCACTAATTCCGTTACATCAGCCTCAAGGCTCAGCTTGTTCATGAGCTCGGTGTACTTTGCGAATACTAAGGCTAATTTATCGGTATATTTTACTAGCGTATTGGTATTACTGATGACAAAGGCAATAGGGTTATTTATTTCATGTGCCACGCCACCGGCTAAACTGCCAATAGAGGCTAGCTTGGCTGATTGTATTAATTGCTTTTGTGCCGATTTAAGCTCTTTCTTTAAGCGTCTTTCCATACGTTGACGCGCTAAGATGGTACTGATTTGAATGCCGGTGGTATTGAGAATATCAAGCAGGTATTGATTGCGTGGCTCTTCGCGGGGTGAAAAGAATTCGGCGACATAAATGATTTTTCCATGATGGGCAATGGGTATTCCAAAGGCTGATTTAAGTCCAAGCTCGGTACCGATTTTGGAGCGCGGGAAATCATTGTCTGCAAAAACTTCATCAATCCATAATGCCGCTTCACTTTGGTAAACTCTTCCGGGCACGCAAATGCCAGGGGTAAAAACGGTTTCGTCGGTTAATTTGGCAAACTCAGCGAATTTATTGGCCTCGTCTAAATGCCATATACCAGAGGGCTGCAGCTCAATACCTTTTTCAGTTTTCTCATTGACAATAAAGGCATGGCCGATGGGCCAGTTACAAAATTTACACACCGCATCAACGTAATATTGCACAAGGCTAGTGATATCGATGTTTTGGTTGCCAATTTGCACTAAGGAAAGCAATAATTCGAATTCTTTGTTCTTTTTTTGTAACAGGCTGCTGTGGTGCTGGCGGACATCATGTGATTCGTTAAGCGCGCGTTCTTTTTCTTCTAGCTGGTGTTCGGCTTGAATTTTCGCTTTACGCTCTTTTTGCAGAGCAAGCTCTAATTTTTCTATATCTGGCATGAATTATCCGCTCAATTTTAGTGATAAAAAGGTTTAATAGGGTGGAAGAGCTACTTAGCCTGACACGATTAGTCCTTTAATCTAGTGAATATGAATACAAGAATATTATCATAAGCAAGATGGCTCGGATACTCATTGTGAGTAGGGGCTAACAATCGAGCAATGTTTGACCAATTAGCTATGATTTGTTTGTGCTACTGTATAGAAGGTTCTTTTACGGTATAATAAAAAGCTAAAATTTGGCTTAGGCTATTAATAAGTTTAGTGTTATTAAACTTATTCTTACACAAGGATGTATATGAAGTTCCCCCCTATTTCAATTCGCACTAAAATTCTTCTTACGACGGTTTCAACCACGGTTATTGCCCTGGTATTAATTTGTGGCACTTTGGTTTTGAATAACAATGAGCAATATCTCAAAGCTTTTAAGTTAGTGCAAGAGCTGACTATTGAAGCTGATGGCACGGCAGGTAACACTATCGATTATGTGCAGGATAATGATATAGATGGCATTACCGAAGAACTGGAAATGCTCACAGAACATGATTCTGTTGAGGCGGCTTTTTTTGTTACCCCTAATGGTGATATTGAAGCGAAGAGTATTTATGATGTCAAACAGAAATTGCGCATACCTAGCAAAGAGTCTTTGCAAGAATCGGTAGCCACCTTAGCCTTTCAAAGCTTTTATTATGAAATGACCCGACGACATCTGAATTTATATGTGCCGGTGCGTGAGAATGATCATTTATTAGGTGCCATTTATATTAAGGCGGATGTGAAGGGTGAGCAAGGTATGCAATATATCTTGGAAATTCTTAGTTTAATCATCATTATTATTATCTTATTTTCAACCCGTATTCAGAACACGATTACCTCACCGATCACCTCGCTGTGGGAAATCATGGTGCGCTTTTCTCAAGAGAACGATTTTTCGGTGCGCGCCACTAAAAAAAGTAACGATGAAATTGGTCAGTTAGCTGAAGGCTTTAATGAAATGTTAGGCCAGTTAGAATCGCGTGAAAAAGAAAACAAACTCGGTTATGAGCGTTTACAACAAACCCAGGCACAGTTAGCGCAAAGCTCAAAATTAGCCGCTGTGGGTGAGCTTGCTGCTGGCATGGCACATGAAATTAATAACCCTATTGCATTTGTGAGTGGTAATACACGAGCAATGGGTAAATATATGGTGTCGGTTAAAGACCTGCTGAAACGTTATGATGCCTTGCTCGCTGTGGTGGATAACCGTGAAGAATTTGATTCTCTGCGCGAAGAGTTAGAAAAAACCAAAAAACGCTTAAATGTAGCGTTTATGATGGAAGATATCGACGATTTAATTCATGATTCTGAAGAAGGCTTGGATAGGATTACTGAAATTGTGGCCGGCTTGAAAAACTTTGCTCGTGCTGACCAAGGTGAAAAAACAGAAGTTGACTTAAACAAGTGTTTAGAGCAAACCATTAAAGTGATATGGAATGAAATAAAATACAAATGTACTATCAAAAAAGAGTTTGGTGATATTCCAGAATTTAAATGTAATGCCAATCAATTAAATCAAGTTTTCATGAATTTAATTGTGAATGCCGGCCATGCGATTGAAGAAAAAGGTGAAATTGGTATTAAGACTGAATTTGACGCTGAAAAAGAGACGGTGACCATCAGCATTAGTGATAGCGGTTGTGGTATTCCACAAGAAAACTTAGATAAATTGTTTGACCCCTTCTTTACAACCAAGCCGGTGGGAATTGGCACTGGACTTGGCTTGTCTATTTCTTATGGCATTATCCAAAAACACGGTGGCCTGTTCGAAGTGGATAGCGTTATGGGCCAAGGCACAACCTTTAGAATCGTGTTGCCTATTGATGGTAAGAACACGCTGACGGTTCACCCGAACGATGTTTACAAAAATGCGCAGATTATTCAGTATGACTTGAAACATTTGGCTGAGAAATTAGATATAGAAATACCGCTGATAGAGCCTCGCAGTGCCGAAGACTGTCAGCCGGTGGATGTTTTGCATGTGGTGTATGATTGTTTAGATAGAATAGTGTTACTGCAAAAAAGTGTGAAAATGAAGTTGTTTGATTTGCCGCCATTCCCGGCGGGTGATATTGCGCCTGCTCATGTTTTTCAAGCGACTAGTATGATTATTGCTGAGCTTGGTAAAATAATGCAACGCTTAGATTTACATTTTCCTTTGCCTGAGTTAGAAGAGCCACAAGGTAAGATCCCGCGTGATGTTTATGTGCAGATGGGCATTGTGAAAGATATGTTGGTGGTGATGACCACTAATTCATAGGGGGCGGGGCTTTGGCTTTGTGTGTGGCGCGATGAACGCCACCTTTTCAAGCCACGCCGTGAATACGTCCCTGTAGGCTCCGCGCCGGCGTCCTGCCGGCGAGGGGCTTGAAAAGGTAGCATTCATCGCGCCCGCAAAGCCTGTGGGGACGGGGGGAGAAGGAGCTCGCTACGCTCGACTATCTTCACTTTTTTGTTATTACATTAACCGGCAATATCTACATGGCTATAAGCTGGGGGGTCAAGTTATCTTCCCCCGATAAAATTTACATTTAATTAGGTCTTATAAAGATACCACGGTAAAAATCAAATTGAGCCATCTCAATCCATTGCGTCATCATCTTCCGAACTTAGCAACTCGTCAGGATCAATCGTTGTTCTTTTATTGGCTGATTGTGCTGCATCTGCAGGATTTAATCTTTTTCTAAAGCCCTTACGCTCTTCTTTTAAATTTTCTTGCTGCACTAGGTGATGTGGCTGCTTACCTCTCGTTGGAGCAACAGTAAGAGGTGGCTGGAAAGCAAACTGACCATACTCATCACGATAAATTAAAACGGCCTCCTGTTTAGCAGCTAATTGCTCGGCGACTTCCAATAAACGCACCTCATGAAAAGCACATAAATATTCTCCCAACAAGGCTTTAGCATACCGATTTTTTTCACTATGTGGTGCACATTTTTTAAATATTTCTTGCAATGTTTCATATGCCACTTGATTTAACCCGTATTTATATTGATATATTTCTCTGTATTCAGAATTAAACGAAGGATATTTTGCAACGTACGTAAATTTGATTCTTTCTTCTGGAAGATAGGCTAAAAAACTCGTTTCACGTTCTTGAATAATTAATTGATTGATTTGAACACGCGCAGCCGTGTTTAGTGATGGTATGTGGACGGGTGCACCAGCACCACAGTAATCATTTAACGGATGCAACGACAAATACACTTTGCCAGAGTAAGGGCGTTCCGCAGCCAGTTTTTTATTCCAACGTGGCCGGAGCCGCTTATCGCGGTGTGCCTCGTAGGGCTTAATGCCATAAGCATATTTTAATGCATGTAATGGCATATCCCCAGTTGAACAATATGGGTTACCCAAACCTTTTAATGCCGGACAAATACTGGCTAACTGTTGAGGGAACTTATCATAGCTTGTGGTATATTGCTCTTGCAAATAGTCTGCTTTTGAAGCGTAGAAGCGTGATTGTTTCTTTCCTGAGGATTCAGGCACATATTGCTCTTCCGTACGCAATTCAATTAATTCACTACGTATTTCTTCTGCAGCAGACATCAATAAGACTTTATTTTCAGGCGTCAACTCCGCATTATAAGGCAGCTTTGTTTTAACATAACAAGCCTGTGAAAACAAAGGTTTATCAATCTCAACTGCCTTACGATGTTCACGTCTAGCATCAGCATTCCAGTTATCTATGGTATACGAGATGCCGCGATATTGAGCAACTAAAAACCTTGTGGAAATTGATGCTATACCCTTATCCAATTTCCCCTGTGAGTTAAAGTGGTTTAAGCGCGTTAACTCTCGGTGAATATGCTCAACATCAGTCGATGCGCTTGGCCTGCGATTTTGCGGGGAAAACAAGGTTTTTGTTCGTTTTATATCAGCTTCTGCTGCTTCTAAAACTTTTCCTAAACCGTCCAAAAACTTTTTAAATTCAGCATGCTCACTAATCTTTTCATAATGCATTCGCATCGGCGCAGAAACAAAAGCAGATTGTTGCACATAACGCTGCTCTTCTTCCTCATCAGAGTCGTCTGATACATTCACGCCAAAAAAGGTGTGCTTAGTTGTTTCCTCACGACTGAGATAATCCTGATATTGCTTTAAGGTAAAGCCCTTAAAATCTTCACCCCAATAATTAATGTATTTTTTTAGTTTTTGAATAGCTTCATCTGTATGAAAATTATGACGAAAACTACGATAAGTTAAGATAGTTATTAATTTGCAACGCAGGTTATAACGACGTTCGGCAAGAAACTTTTTTGCAGCTGCAGCATTGCTGCTCAAAGCAGCTTTGGTCAAATACTCCATGGCTAAAAGTAAATCTTGTCTACCGACTTTCCCATCATAGTAAGCAATGCCTAAAAGATAATTGCAATATCTTAACCTAGCTCGTTTGAGCGGCTCTTCAATTTCTTTTGAATCATTTAGCCGGTAGGCAATTATGCCCTTAACACCGAAATAATAT
>JAWUVP010000038.1:0-22479 GCA_034112285.1 Gammaproteobacteria bacterium | reverse complement strand
TAAACTAAAGGAGCACTTAAAATGTATAACCAGCTAACTCAAGAAGAACGATACCAAATAAAAGCTTATAAAGAAAGCGGCTTAACTCAAAGCAAAATAGCGCAGAAGCTAGGTCGGGCAAAATCAACAATAAGCCGAGAGCTCAAGCGTAACACGGGAGAGCGAGGCTACCGTCCTCAACAATCCCAAAATAAGGCTGAGGCGCGTCGGTACAACGCAGCTAAAGCCACCAAGCTAGATGAGGTAATGAAGCAGCAGTTAGAAGCCTATCTTCGTCAAGAATGGTCGCCCGAACAAATCACGGGTTACTGCCGGGCGAATGATATCTCGATGGTGAGTCATGAGCGAATATATTTATACGTATGGGCCAATATGAAGAAAGGCGGTACGCTGCATGAGCACCTACGAAATCAGCGTAAACACTATAAAAAGCGCTATGGCAAGCAAGATAAACGCGGTGTTATCCCAGATAGAGTGTTTATTGATAAACGTCCCGCAATTGTGGATAAAAAATCACGTATTGGAGATTGGGAAGGCGATACGATTATTGGTAAAGGCCATAAAGGTGCTGTTCTTACGCTGGTTGAGCGTAAGAGCAAGCTAACGGTTGCACTGCAAGTTGACAATAAAACAGAGGAAAATGTTACCGCCGCTATCATCGAGCTTTTAAAACCTTATCAATCTCAGGTACATACCATCACATTTGATAACGGCAAAGAATTTACTAACCATAAAGCCCTTGCTAAGGCATTAAAGGCTGACGTGTATTTTGCTCACCCTTAACATTCCTGGGAGCGGGGGCTTAACGAAAACACCAATGGATTAATACGCCAGTATCTTCCCAAGTCGCAGGTGTTGCGAAATCTCTGCCCTAACAAAATTATTGATATTACGAATAAGCTGAATAATAGGCCTAGGAAAACTTTGGGGTATAAAGCGCCGCTTGATGTTTTTCAAAGGGTCGCGTAGAATTTTGGGCGTTGCACTTATTACTTGAATCCAAGTAAAATAGCTGAACTCGCTACAAAAAACTACTTGCCCCCAAATATGCCTGTGAACTCAAATACATCGGCTGTTGGAGTTGTTTAGCAAGGTCGATATCAATATTAAATTTAAAAGCATTACCGGCGTAGGCGTGTGCGTGTTGTTTAATCGTCTCAATAATCTTCGTATCTCGTTTTAAGCGCACAAATTCAGCGAAATCTTTAGCGATTACCATTATCGAAAAATAAACATGGTCAAAGCGGGCTCGCGTGCCAAGTACAAATGTTTCGTTTAAGACCATGTTTTGTGGCCTGGTGTGATCTAAATAATTGCAATATAGAGCGGGAATAGATTCTGTTACGGGCCTATTTTGGCGCACGTTAATATCAAACAAGGTATTCGCTTGTAATATTTGTTCTAGCTTAGCGGCGCTGGGAGTTGGATTGGCGTAAAAAACATTATGTTGTAGCGCTGCATTATCCGTTTGGTAATCTATACCGAGTAGGTAGCATAAATATCTCTGAATGGCACTTTGTTCATTTTGTTTAAGGTTCACGGTATCAGCATCAATGATCGGCGCTAATGCCTGGTTTGCAGCGTAGAACAACTCCATAATTCGTTGGTGGAAAATATCATAAAAATCCTTTTGTGCGTAATTTTTGGCTTTTAATTGATGCAGTACATCTTCTGTGTAATGTACTGGCAAGGTTCCCGTAGCACCGAGCAAACCTAAGAAGTTGGTGAGCACGGTGACCTGCTGTTCGCTATCATCGTGTTCAACTGCAGAAAACTCTTGCTGTGGAAATTGCAAGCTAGTATTTTGTAAAAAACGCACATCGGACTCCGGTAAGCGATTTTTAATTTGTCGCATTAACTGAACAAATGAGCTGATGTTATCGAATGATTTATTCAGCATCGATAAAATCCCACTCGACTCGTGAGTTAATATTAATATCTAAGGTAAAGCTTTGTTGCAATACTTGTGTAAATAAATAACGACTGCAAAACTCGAAGAATGATTTTTTTAAATACACGTGTAATTTAGTGCCGTAAATAAACGGCGAGAGTAAACTATTGCCAGAACGCAAAATTACTTGCTCGGGAATAACGTTAGTGACCATGTCGGCTTTTTGTCCATTGCTTAAATCACAGGCGTTTAAAATAGTCCGCAAGTATTGGCTAGCTTGATGCTGGTCGGTAAGTGCTAAGCGATTGTTGGCGATTTGTAAGGTGAGCTGGTCTTGTTCCGATAAATTTTGTTGTTGACGTTGTACCCGGGTTGGCTGCAATAAAAATTGGATCTTATCAACCGCAAGGCTGGCGTTAACCAATTGCAAGTTTGCTTCTTGGCTAGATAAATCTAATTGCGCAGGCAAGTTATCATTAAAGCAAGTAGCTTGAATATCAAGCACGGTATTGTCATTTTTTTCCTTGGTATCTGCTAAACGAATATAGCAGGTGCTTATTTCATGAGAATTTAAGGTGTTATAGCGTCGCACCACGTGCCAATGGCGCTGCGAGATTAAAGCATTGTCCTGTCCGTATAGTCTAGGCAATTGGTTAGGCGCCCCCGAATCACTAATATCAATAACTTTGCACACAGTATGTACTTCATAGCTTTCAGGGTAGCGTTTGTCGATGAGTAATGGATATTGGTAATGTTGATTATCTACAGCCACTGGCTCCAATTCTTTTTGAAACAAATTAATCACCGGCGTGCAATTTAAGGAAAAGCTACTGGTGTTAACAAATCTAAAGCTAGCCGGCATGACTTTTTTAAGGTTAAAGGTTATACGCAATTGATTGCTATCTGGCAGGCTACTGCTTTGGAGCGATACATCAAAAAACATAAATTTAGCTTTGAAACTAAAATATTCACTTAGGAGCCGGTTGACTGGCGCGCTGATATTATCCCACGGCAATAGTGCTTCATCCTCATTAAAGCCAACCGGGCTAATAATTTTATTGGCGGGAAGGTTAGGTCCATTATCAAATTGCACCGTATCACAATGAGACAGCAGAGCTTGATAAATGTTTTCACCCAATATATCTTGTTCATTAATATAAAAGCGTAATTTTTTAATCTCCATATCAGAAAATTTTACGTCGGGGTCTAGGCTGGAAAGAGTAAGCTGAAAAGTATTGACTTCATGAGCAAAATGGGCTGTGCTGATAGTTACAGGGGTTAAGTCAACCGCATAGCATGTGCTAAACACCAATGGCATGCCAGCAACCGCTAGCGTTTCAACCTGTTCGCCGCGCGCGAGTGTCGATACGGTTTGTAAGCTGGGATTGGCTTGCAAAGCGATCACCGACATACTGGGTATGGGTGCACGGTAATGTGGAAATAAAGCGTCTAATAGTGCCGCATTTAATTCGGTAAATAATTCATCTTGATGGCAACGTGTTCGACTGCTGAGTAAGGCAAACCCCTCTAATAAACGCGTGACTTGCGGGTCTTCCATTTCGCGTGAATTTAAATTTAGGCTAGCAGCAACCTGTGGATATTGCTTGGCAAAGCGTTGCATACCTTTACGCAGATATGCGAGCTCGTCGTCGAAATAGCGTAATAATGTTTGTTGCATAATAGTCTCCTTAAATCACATTCTCTGCAAAGTGGTGCAAGCGCACCTCATCACTATCGGGTTGAATGACAGAATCAAAACGCAAGCTTAAACGCTCTTCGGCCAAGACCAAGGTGGCATGCACCGTGAAGCGCATGCTGGTGTTAATGGCGGCTTCAGTTAAGGGCTCATCGACAATGCTAATGTTCTGTAAGCGTGTCTCATAATTTTCAATGGTGGTTTGCAATAAATGTTTTACTTCCAAGCGGTCCCGTTCAGAGTTGGGGTTGTAGTGGCTTAAGTCCGGTAAGCCATAGGCTAAAATAGAATCGTCAATGTGTTCACCGTGCATTTCAGTGATTAAGTGATTGCGTTTATAATTTAATAATTTCCCTAGCTCAGTTTGCACATCCTCCAATACTTTTTGCAAACTTTGTTGTTTACTGATTTCAGCTTCAGTACGATTAGCACCTTGAAAATGACATAAAATAGAAGCGGGTTTGTAATGAGTCTGATGAATTATTTTCATATTTTCTTTCCTATTTTGTGGTCATATCCGCTTGATTGGGTTTGACAATGCTAATTGATTGAGGAACCGCAGCAAATGCGCAGCTGGCGCACGAGTCTTTGATTAATACTGGAATTTTTCTCAAGGTGGTTTTGCTTGCACCCGGAGACCATGGCGCCACCGTGACTGGAATGCACGGTGGTGGCGGCCCACCAACCGATTGGCTTGCAACATACGCAGGGTTAGCTGGTGACTTGCAAGTACCAAAGCTAGATAAATTAATACCTGGTGCAAAATCCAGAATGGTGGCGATTTTTTTGCCTTTTACTTTATTGGTCATATTGCTGGTGACCAATAATTGACATTTGGATTGTCCAAACATGCATTCACATTGCGCGCCTTCTACAATAATATCACTCATATTTTTCTCCTGTTGTTTTCTTTCGTCAACCTGACCGAACACTTTCTCTCTCCGTGCACTACACCTAGTCGAAATGACAGCGGAAGTTGCAGCATTCATACCTAATAGGGGCAAAGTAAGGCTTCTAGCTTCAATAAGAGTATGACAAAGCAATGTGTAGGAATTATTGCTGGTTTGTTACTGGCGAGTTATATTCTATGTTCCGGAGTTGTGCCATACTGACCTAAGCAATTACTGCACATCAACCGTGCCCTTCACAATCAAATTGCCATCTAACACAATGTTCCCGGTAATATGCACATCCCTGGCATTTAAATCATATTTACCACTTACCTTACGTTTAACGCTATCACTTTTATATTCTTCATTTTTGGCACTCACCTGTATGTCACCATCCACATCACGTTGCATGCCTTTGCTGGTGTATTTTTCTTTTTGTGCCTCCAGTGAATAATTTTTTTCTACCTTGCGGGAAGTTTCTTCGCTGCTAAAGGTTTCTTTTTTCGCAGAAGTAATCAAATCACTAATCGCGTTGATGATTAACGCTTGCTTATCATTCTTATCATCAAATTTAATCGAATTGTAATCGCCTGTTTGCGTGCCTTGCATGCGGGAAATAATACTCTGCGTGGCTGTCTCCTGGCTGTATTTTCCCAATGGTAAGCTATCACCGGTATTAACAGCGCCGATGATAACCGGTTTATCAGGATCATTATTTAGAAAATCGACAATCACCGATGTACCAACACGATATAAGCCATTGTCCCAATGGTGAATCATGCTCACCATGCATTGATCAAATTTGTTAGCGTCTACACCAACACCTTGATACCCTTCCCACATAAACTTGATACACACCCGTCCTAGTTCATCGAAATATAATGGCTGGCTCGAGTCGGTGGTGCCCTTGGCGTTGACCACATAGGCTAATTGCATGCCTGGGTTAATGGTCGTTGTGAGTTTTTTAGGTCGCCACAAAGTGTCACTCGAAATAACCGTGATCGTTGCTTCTACCAAAGGTTCAGCTTCATACTCAATATGTGGTGTTAAACCACGTAAATCAGTCGCTGCCAACTCAAGCTTGGTGATGACAACTTTTTTAATATTTTGCTGCTTAAAATATGGCCCTGTAAAACTAATTATTTCAGCCACACTCACCGCAGACGTGATTTCAGCGGTGATGTTAACCGTGCTCGCTTCTTGTTGCTCAACATAGGTTTGCAACACGTTCTTGGCATCGGCGCTAGTCTTTAAGCTTGCCTCGTTAACATATGAAACCAACGAGTCGCTTTGTTCGTTACTGGCCGCCTCACTTTTAATGGCCATCTCACCTTTAACCGCTTGGCTTGGTTTATCTAAAATAAAATCACTCGTGGTAAATTGTCCCACCACATAGTCGGCACGGTAATAGCAGGATTTCACTTGCTCATTTAGCAATGTGTCAGAAAAATAAGCGAGCTCTAGGGTCGAGCTACTATTGTAGGCATTAGTCTTATCGGCAATAACCATGGTGCATTTACTTTCAGTTTGTTGAAAGTAAAAATATGCACCTAATTCAGATAACATACGGCATACAAAATCATAGTCGCTTTCTTGGTATTGTAGGCAGTATTCTTTTTTACTTTTATTTCCGAGCTTGCTAATGTCGTAATCGATGCTGTAAAGTTTTAACACATGCTCCACAATGTCACAGCCCTTTTGTCCTTTGACTTGAAACACGCGATTGTGGCAGCTTTGCTGCAATAAACAAAAGGCCGGTTTAACGATGATGATGTATTTACGCACTTGCACTTTGCTGCTACCCATATCGTAAAACTCCAAATCGGCAATGGTTAATCGAGTGACCAAACCGTTGATGTAACGTGCCACTTCAAGATTATTATTTGGGCCTTGCATAATTTTTCCGGAAAATTCGGCACCTAAAATATCTTTGCTGGTTAGGGTTAGTTCTGTAGAATACAGTACACATTCAAAGCTGAAGCAGTCTGAAAATGTCTCTGTGCCATTAACGTGCACCAACAAACTATTATTTAAAAAAGCACTGCTGCCGACAATTTGCAAGCGTCGGTGGTCTTGCTGTAAGTTACTCATAATTATTCTCCACAATTTTACTGGCTAGTTGTAAGTTAGCTAAGTCACCATTCAACACTACATTCATCGCCGGTGAGGCTATCACTTGCAATTGAAACTGTGCACTGCCTTTATGGTAGCGAAGCTTCCACACATTTTTTTGAGCAGTGGGTTCTGCATCTGCTTTTTCTATTAGGCGTAACCATGCCCAGATGCCGCGGTCGGTAAGAGACAGTTGCCTGCCATTGCTTTTCACCAATTGCAAGCTAGCATCAAGGTTAACTAACGAGGTTGGCCAGCTATAGTTAATTGGTTTCTGCGGACCATGCTGATAGTCCATGGTGTTATTCAACAAGTTTAGGCGAGCACTGCCCACAGAATTTGATAAGTAAGTAGGTGATAGGGTAAAGGCTATTTGCAAGGCATCACCATTATTACCAAAAAAGCTATTGCTGATGTCAGCCAACAAGGTATAAAATTTTCTTTCGTCGCTACTAAAGTTAATGCATGCACCATATAAGGCTTTTGATTGCCCTGTATCCACTGCATAAAAAGGATTAATTTTTTCATTGACGAATTTACTCACAACGCCCTCTTTTGCGAACAGCTTGTTGAGTTGTGCAGGGTCAACGTCATTTTGCGAATCAGCATTAAATGGATACTGACTGGTGATAGTATCTAACTGACTTGCGACTAGCAGTTTTAAATTGTCGGTAATGTTATGATGTGCTGCGGCAAAAACACCAGCCGTTACCGCTGTGCGCAGTTTCAGCAACCATTGTTGCGCTGCGGGCGGCAGAACTTTTACTGTCGCATCGAGTGTTGCAAAGCCTTTAATACCTTCGCCTGAGCTTAGCGCAGCTTGCAAAGTTTTAAAAGCTGCTTGGTTTGGGTTACCGGCTTTAGCTATGGTTTGCACGCTATTAGCCATGGCATCAAAATCTGCACGAACCGCTTGTCGGCTGTTTTTTAGCTTGGCTGAATTCAACGCTGCTTGCCAGCTAGCGAAGGCTTGGTTTACTTTGGTTAATGGGCCAGTGCTAACATCACTAAAGCGAGTATTCCTTACTATAATGGCGCCCAGTTTTTGCCATAAACCATCACTTTCTGTTGCGCGTTGTGCCAAAGCATTCGCTGCATCGAGTGAGTTGGTGTTGTTAAATTGAACCTTGTTGGTCCATACATGCCAACTATTAATGTAGCTGTCAACATATTCGGCTAGGATTTGTTGGCGTAACGCTTGTTGGGAACCTGATGTGTTGTAGAACCATATGTTACGCATCATGATATCAACCACGTTGCCGGGTTGATGATTAACTACAGCTAGTAAACTTTCTTTTCCATAAAGGCTGCTGATGTTAAGCGAGGCAGGTTTGTTCAAATCATCTGCTACACCAGACAACGCCTGATTAAAATCTAGCACCGGCATTTTGCCTGCTTGTTTAAGTAATTGATAGCGAATTTGGGTCGATAAGCTGGGTAACAATTTTTTGGCCTTGGCTAATAGTTCATCGTCTATCTTACTGACGGCAAATGTTTTCTGCTGCAGAGCCGCTAAAATAGCAACTGATTCAGGATTGGCAAGCGGTGCTTTATTGGTTTGCAACCAATTCGTCACGAAGCCTGCATCATATTGCTTGGGTTGGCCCAGCATTAAATATGCCGATAAAGCTTGCGCAATATTCTGGTCCTTGTTAACACTGTCAGCTAATAGCTGATGTAAGTCCGTTACCAATTTTGGCACATAACGTTGGTTTATTTGTTTCACAAACAATGGCTGTAGAATGCCTTCAACTTTATCGCCTTGGTATAATCCCATGTGCGTTAATAACTTATCGTTTTGATACACGCTATAAAGCTGATAGCTTTTATATGCAGGGGTTAAATCAGTTTTGCTATACGAAGCCCAAGGTAGATTTTGGTAATCATTTAATAGGGTGATGCTGGAGGTAATTTTTTGATAGTTAACACTAAAGCTGGCAATCATAGCCGCCACACCAAGCATTAACACCAATATTAAACCACTGAGCAAACCAAACTTTGTGCGGCTTACCAAGATGTCCTGGCGTGATTTTTTAAGTTGCACTAGCGTGTTGCTCAGTAGTTTCATTTTATTAGCAACGCCATTGGGCTCGAGCAACAACCATGCATCATTGTTATCATTCGTGTGCAAGTGCTCTTGTAGGTTCGCTAACGTGTTTAGCAACCAATATAACTTGGCGTTATCAACTGTTTCAGGATTGCTCTTGCTAAATTTAGTAATGTTGGCGGTAATATATTGTAAAGCAATCGGCGTGGATAAATTATTATTGCCACTGAAAAACTGGCTAAACTCAGGAATGGTCATCGCTTCATCTGTGCCGAGCAAGCTGCCTAGGTTGCTAATCAGCACCGTGCTTGCCATGCCTTTAAAGGCAGTGTGTCGTGAGAGTAGTTGACGTTGCTGCAACACGGTTTCGCGTATGTCATGCACGGCTTGTTGCGATAGCAAATCGTTTACATTAACCACCTGCATCACGCCAGATAGGCGGTGTAGCACACTATATTTGGCCAAATATTTTAACACGATGGGAAAATGTGCATTTGTGGCATCCGCGACAATAAGTACTTGCTTATCCTGCGTCCAAATATTGACAGGTAATTGTTCGGGGTTATCTAGGCACGTCCAGCCACAGGCTAGCAAGTGATCTGCCAGCTGTGCTTGTTGCTCGAGCAATAAATAGATTTTCTTGCGCACAAATAATTTTTGCACAGCAAGTGGAATAAACCGTTTCCAAGCAAGCTTATGAGTTAAGAATTGTTTAATTTCAACATCAACTTGGCTAGCAGCAATATTGGGCTTGAGGGCATCAATACCCTTGGCTTTTTGTGCTAGCGTCGTTAGTGTGCTTGATTTAACCAGATAACGAAAGCCATACACCATCGTAATGATCAGTCCATAGACTAATACGGTTAACAACGACATGAGCAATTGGCCCGCTAAAAAGAAGCTGCTTAATTTAGCCCAGAGAAACCAGCTAACAATAAATAAGAGTAAGCCAACAATAATCAATAACATAATGCGCCAATCAGCAATGATGTTTTGCCAAAATTTTCCAATGGCGCTGCCGAGTTTTATAAAAAATGCTTTCATGATAATGATCTCCTATTCGAACCGATGGTTTTTTTGGCTTTGCTGCACATTGGCTTGTAGCAAATCCACTTGGTATTGTAAAACGTAATCACCGGCGAATGAAATGACAATACCCGCCGCAATTAAACTTAGCCAGTATTTTTTATGAAAGATTCTGGCCGCTAATAAACGATGCACTAAACGTGGCTTGGCAGAAACAGTAACCTGCGTTGGCACATGATAATCGCCATACAACATGTTGGAGAGTTGCTGACGTTTTTTTAATAAAATGGCAGCACCATCTTCATGCAATGCAAATTTTCCCCGAAAACCACTGCCTAAAATAACAAAGCATAATTCAAGTAACGGCCGATATTCATCGTTAAAATTAATGTAGTGTTCCAGCACATCAAAAAAGCGCTCGCCACCATTGGCCTGGCGATAATGGGTGGCCAACAAATTCATCGCCGTGCCAGGTGCTTTGGCAGCACAATTGGCGTATGCTTCGTCAATGGCGCTCGAGAGCAAATAATCAGTTTTTTCGACCATGCTTTCGGTGTACAAATGCTTTTTCATTACAGTTTTACAACGATCTAACGCATCCGTTAATTCCTCAATGTTCACCGATTGTTGGGTGCGAAGTTTATAGATCAGCGTTAGAGAGTGGCGAGTGCAGTCTAATAACGGCAACGTTTGAACAGTGTTCATTAGGCAACACCTCTATTATTTAAGCCTGGTATCGCCCATAGCATGACTTGCACACCTTTATGCAAGCCGCCAAGCTGGAGTGCCAATTGCTTTTCTTTGGCAATGGTAAGCCAATGTTTGCCGGTTTTTTCTAAGCGTAAGTACAGCATGTCATCATAGTATGGCAATTGCGGTGGCACTAAATCTAGCTGCTTATACGGCAAGCCACTGAGCTGTAGGTTGATAATGTCATTAATCTCTTGCTCAGCCGCCACTTTCGTTAAGCTCGTTAATTGGTCACGTTGCTGCTCATCACTAACGCGTAAGCCTAATATCAGGTCGGCATTTTCGAGGTTTTGAACTTTATCGAGATGCACATGATAAAGGTGCTGCTCATCTTTGGTAATGACCAACTGATTAGCTTGGTGCTCGAATTTTAATTGTAACAATTCAGTGAAGTGCGTGCTGGCGGCTGCAAAACAAGCTTGCAATGCTAAGTGATCGTAGAGCGGCAATTTAATCGCCATACGTTTTTCTTGATAATACGTGCCAAGTTCCGCCAACAGCAATTGATACGCACGATACAACCTATGAGGATGCAAATAAGTACGATCGGCCAATTCTTGCAATGTCATTTGATATTTGTTTAAGGTTTGCAACAAGCTAATATCAGTGAGTGAACTAATATTGCGACTTTGTAGTGGCGCACCCAACAATCCCGCCAACTGCTTTTGTTTGCGCTCTATTAGCATTACGCTGCGACTGAGTGTGCCCATTAAGTTGATGTCTTGGATCACATTTAAGCTCGGAGGAATGTAATCATGATCTAGTACAATGCCATTGTCTGGGTCAGCCTTAGTGATTTTTAGCAAGGGAAAATAAAAGCAACCATCTTTTTTACCTGCTTCGCGTATTAGCTGCAGGTTTAAACGTCGTGTTAGTACCGGTGTGGCAGGTGCATCTATATCCACTGTATTTAAGGCGATAATTTCATCTATCGTATATCGATGAGCCGTGCTAGCGGTTTCACTTACCAACGTATTATTGGCAATTGCCAAATAAATCGTTTCATTAGCCACAATTTCTGGTAACGCTAATTCAATGCTATGATGTCCTTGTGGGCCGAAATAAAACTCAGTACCATCTTCAAAGCGACCGGCTAATTGTTTGATTTTAATAATCCCAAGCGGCAACATGGCTTCATCAAGGCGACACTGATCCACGCCCCACATATGACTGCCCAAGCGGCTTATGCTAGCACGCACCTCTGCTTTCATCGATTGCTCTTGCTTTTCGAAATGCTGCGGCGTTATTAAAATGCCCCCTACCCACGCGGTAGAATCGTAATCACTCATATTCAATCCTCCACAATGCCATTTTTGTTAACCTTGATATCAATTGAGCTGGTAAACCAGCCAATCGATTCTGTTAACCGCCATTGTTTTTTAGTTAAAATTCGATAGTTAGCGACAATGCCAATCACTTTGGTTTTATCATTTAAACTAAGTCGTAGCCTTTTTGTTTTATTGGGCCACACCAACACAGTTTTTTGTTGCAACACCCCTTTTACCCCACCATCCACGAAGGTTTGATAATTCGTATTATTAAAATCCGCTGCATCACTTAGCTGAGAAACATCAATCGCAATCGGGGATGGCTTGCCAAGAATGTTAGGGTTAACACTGCGCGATGCCGAAAAGTTAACATCGACTTGTCGCGTGCTTTGCTTGCCTGCCAACCAAGACGCGCAGCTGGATAACATTAAGCAGCTGGCGATAATGGTGATAAATTTTAGTGTGTTTCGCATGTTCGGTTCCTCGTCTTAAGAGCATTATGGCAAGCCAATGTGTAGGAATTATTGCTGCTTTGTTGCGGGAGTAAAAAAGTTTATTTTTGTTATCCTGATTTTATTTCTTGGCCGTCATAAACCTCGTACAATTCCTAGAAAGAACGGGTTCTGCTTGTTTTTGATCATGATATCAATAAGTTAGCAAGACATCGTGATTTGTCTTTATTATTCATAACCTATTGATTTTTAGTCAAACACCTTGCAAATTTATGTGCCTACAGCCACCTACTACCTCAAACCACCTGTGCCAACGCCGTTTTCAACATAATCGTTGCACTGGTTTGATTGGTTCTCACTTGTGGGCGAAGTTGCATAATGCACACGTAATGTTCTTGACTGCCCTTTTGCAAAATCACCTTTACTGAGCCAGCATTAAGTGGAAAACGTAATTTCATTTGTGTGCTGATATCGGTGTTCGATGCTACATAGGAATTTAGCCATGTTTGTAAGTCATATTCACAATCTTTTACATTGTGATAACGGCCTAATTTATTGCGGCCAATTATTTTTAAAAAATGGGCGAATCGACAAACGCATAATAAATACGGCACGTAACACGCTAACTGCTCCGCGCTTACCCCATCGGGAGTTTGAGCCACTTGTTTAACGGTTGGGCTAGTGACAAAACTGGCATATCCGGTTTGAGGCAATTCATTTAATACGGTAAAACCCTCAACGTTTAAAGCCACTTCTTGATCGTTGGTGAGCATCACTTCAGTTAATAATTTTTCTGGTGCAACCTCACCTAATACTTCAAACGATGGCGCTGATAAGCCACGTGCCATGCCCGCCAAGCTGGGTACATTTAAGTTAGGTGTACCTATTGCATCTAAAAACCATTTGGTCTGCGAAAAACTCATCATAAAACTGGCTGCATACGTATAAATAGCACTGCCCCAAATAGAAATATCATGCGGATAATACGCACGACTCAATTGCACATTGGTTTCATAATGCGAGTTTAATAACACCTTTGGCAACAGCAAGCAGACAAAGCGGGCCTCCTCGCTTTGTCTAAAGGCTTGCCATTGGCGTTGGTCGCGGACATTTAAACTAACATTCAAAGCAGACACACCCGACATATGAGCATAATCATTCACCCCAAAATTCGTGGCACTAACCGAGCTTACAAAAATAACAAAACTTGCCGCAGCAATGGCTGCAATAGTTCTCAGCGCCACCAAGTCTTGGTAGCTATAAGGATTGCTAACATGACTAAAATCAAACTCATAATCCGCCAGTAATAATGAAAACGGTTCCCCTCCTGCAATACCAAACTCTTGCTCATACAATTTCGCAAACAAATTAGATTGCTCGATGTTCGCGCTTCGTGCGAGGTCTTTTCGAATCTGGGCCCACGAAACATTTAGGAGTTTGACTTTCACCTGTTTGTTTTTTTCTACTTGCGCGGCCAGGTACTGTATCCCCGCCCAACTTGCTTGTAGCTGTATAAACTCACGGTGCAGAAGGATTTTTTTTAACTGCACCGCAATTTTTCTATCTAGCATGGTTAACACACGCTTTAATTTGTTATCGCTACTCATCGTTTATTACCTCGTTTCATGCAAGAGTATGGCAGGCGATTGTGTAGGGATTATTGCTGGAATGTTGCTCGGGAATAACGGAAACAAGACGCCGACATACAAAACCCACCGTCCAGAATGCTTTGTAGGTTTGAGTACCCAACCCCAAATCAAGACGAGGAAAAATCCGCCCGAGCATAAGCCGGTAACGCCCTCGGGCATATGTTTGTAATAACCTTGTTACAACTGTTTCTTTATTGAGTTAGCATACTATAGAGCTCGTATAGCAGATGAATAAATATTACCAGTAGTACCCAAGGCATTGGCGAGTCTTTGAAAAAAGGGAACTGGTGATAATTTGTATGGGAGGGGCCGGCCATCAAGTTACGACAAATAGGACCGTTGATTCCATACAAATTATCATCAGTTCCTGTTTTTCCGATAACGTTATTACTACTTGATACTGCGTAGACAGCACCGAATTTAGAAGGCTCACAGTCGGTTGAGACCAGTCTTAGCGAGCTAGTTAACTCTTCCAGTTGAAACCATGGTCTTAACCATACAATGGCAAGAAAGTCTTAAAAACGTTTCGATTTAATCAGCGGATCTTTTTCGTGGACAGAGAGTGTGTCCTTTTTTTAATAAGGTGAATATTTTAGACTGTGAGTGCGAATTTTTTTCGCAGACTGATACCCCATTATTTGAGGAGGCTCATGATATACTTGTTCTTTAATAAACGTTTCTTCCTCTCGTGTGAGCGTCTGTTTTTGACTTATTTTAGTCATTATTAATTTAAACACTTTCACTTGCTCTAGCTGCCCTTTGACGGTGATAAAATTAGTGGCATTTCCCCCTTTATCAGGATGGTGTTCTAGCATCAGTGTTTTTTGCGTTTTGAAAATGTTGAAGCTGTAAAATCTCTCTTTAAGCCAAGTGATTGCAATGCTGTTACATAGAGGCTATTTAATTTTTCCAGTAATTGACTTTGCGGGATATTGTCTATGGGGTGTTCAATATCATCGATTGGTGTTATTTGACATCCACTGACAGTATATTGACTATACACTGGGCAATGGTCAGAATAATCTTTTGCCATATTGCCTGATACAGGCCGGCTATTTGAAGTGTCACTTGAAAATTTAATATTAGTATCTTTACCACTAATAGAAAGCAGAAAAACATGATCATAATAATGTGCCTTTTTTCCAAAATTGGTCGGCTTTGACATTGAGACAAGTTCAGTGCTGGAGGGTTCCATGCTTTTAACTATAGACAATTGTTCATCATTGGTGCAATTAAAATCAGCAGCTATAACACAGGGTACATCATGAAGACGTGATTCAATAATGGAGGTTTTTAATGACTCTAGTCCCTTCAATCGCATTTCTTTGTCACTGTATGGCGCGTGCCAAGCAATAACATCCAAAATGTTTGTCGAGTGCAAAAACTTGAGGCGAAAACGAAAAGGTAAGCGAGCTGAAAAATTTTGTTTGAACTTTGTTTCTTTGTATAAAGGGATGTAGTCCGATGCTATTTCATTAATATTGATTATCATACGATTATAAATTAAGGCATAGGTCTCACCTCCTGTATATTTTTTGGGAATATAATAATTATAAGAAACGTGAATAGAAGTTGATTTGTTAAGTGCGCACACGATTTTTTTGTATTTCTTTTTCGCCAGTGTTTGTATTTTTCGACGTTTTTAGGTTGGGTTTCTGAAGCGTCCCAGGCTGTGAAAGTTGATCTAAACACTTCTCTATTTGTGCTTTTTTATCTGATAAATCATTGGTTTCACCCAACGAGCTTGTTTTTTTATGATATAAGTCTATCCATTCTTTATAGGATGATTTCAGTTCATTTATTATCTCTTTAAAGTCTTGCTTGGATGAAATGTTTGCAACATTGGCATTAAAGCATTGTATACTCTGAGAGTTTTCATTCAAGAATTGGTTGATAGGCAGCCATAATAACCCCTGTATTTTTTTAAAAGGATCAGTCGGTGTGCCGGTATATTTTTCCATGACCTCTTGAATGATAATCACGTCAGCTTCATGTTGGGAAATGGTTCGTGCGATACCATTAATTTCATCTGACTGTCTTTGTATAGGGCGATGCATGCGTCCGCCGAGAAATTGTATATTCCAAGATAAAATTTTAATTTTATTGTTAGGAATTCGAGTGACACCTAAATGCATTTTATCGATCTCTTTAAGTAAATTAATAAGACGACCAAGGTGTTAACCACCTTGGCCGCTGCTTTGTTGCTATCCCATTTCAGGGATTTTAGCCACGAGTCTTAGTGAACTGGTTAGCTCTTCCAGTTGCAACCATGGTCTTAACCATGCAATGGCATGATAAGCACCCGGTTTGCCGGCGATTTCTTTGACTTCAACTTTTGCTTCCGCAAGAGGGAAACGCGCTTTCAAAGCTTGTCCGGATTCTGGGTTGGAGTTAACGTATCCTAAGATCCAATCATTTAGCCATTTTTCGACATCAGAGATTTCCATGAAGGAACCTATTTTGTCGCGTGCCATGACTTTTAAGAAATGGGCGATGCGTGATGTTGCCATTAAGTACGGTAGGCGTGCAGACACTTCAGCATTGGCTGTGGCATCTGGGTCATCGTACTGTTTTGGTTTTTGCGTGGTTTGTGCACCAAAGAACACAGCATAATCGGTGTTTTTATAATGACACAATGGCAAGAAACCTTGTTTGCTCAACTCAGCTTCACGTCGGTCGGTGATGCCGATTTCAGTAGGACATTTCATATCCATATCACCATCATCGCTGATAAAGTTATGGGTATTAAGCCCAGTCACTTTACCACCGCCTTCGGCGCCACGAATCGCAGTACACCAGCCATATTCTGCATAGGCATTGGTTAACTTAGTACCCATTACGTAAGCAGCATTCATCCAAGTGAATTTATCATGGCTCGCTTTTTTGGCTTTACCAGATGCTGTCAGCTCTAGCTCTTCATAGTTAAAGGCTTCAATCGATGTACCATTTTCACCATAAGGCATACGTGCTAACGTTCTGGGCAACACCAAATTCACAAAGCGTGAATCTTCAGTGTCACGATATCCCATCCAGCGCGCATATTCTGATGAGGCGAATACCTTATCTAAATCCGTAGGTTTGGCTAATTCTTCCCACGAATCTAGGCCTAACATGCCTGGTCCTGCTGCCGCAATAAACGGACAGAACGCAGCTGCAGCAACGCCAGAAATGTTGCGCAGAAAATCCATGTCTGGTGGTAGGTTGTTGATTTCGTAATCACCAATCAATGTACCATAAGGCATGCCACCGGGCGTACCGTACTCCTCTTCATACAATTTTTTAAACAATTGACTTTGATCAAAATCACTCGCCTTTTCTAAATCACGAGCCAATGCTTTCTTGCTCGCATTAAGCACTCGGATTTGTAAGTCAGTGCTCACCAAAGTATTGCGCACTAAATATTTTAAACCGCGCCATGAACCTTCTAAGGTTTGGAATTCCTTGTTGTGCAAAATCTCGGTGACTTGCGCACTAATTAATTTATCTAACTTTTGAATGCTTTGATCGACAGTTTTTCCTAAGTTACGATCCCACACCACAGTGCCTTCGAGCGCTTGTGAGGTAAATGTACGTAACAATTTTTCAGCTTCCGAGCGTTCAGTTTGTCGTGTTGCCTGCACGGCTTGGTCGAGCAAACTTAATGCCTCGGTGGTTTGTTCAGCTACTGCAGCTGCTTGTTCTTGCTTACTCATCTTCTTTCTCCTTAGTATCAGTTGCGGATTCATCTTCTTTAGAATCGATTTTTTCATGACCAAGCTCATCGGCCATGGTTTTTAATTGTAATTCGTCTTGCATAATTTGTTCTAGCATTGATTCCAAATCTTCCGAGCGGTCGGCTTTACTAAGCAAGTCGCGCAATTGTGAACGGATTTCAAGCAAGCGGTTTAACGCCGGCACTTGTTTGGCCACATTATCAGGCTCGAAATCTTCCATAGTGTTAAATTTCAAATCGACTGCCATTTCTTCATCAGCTTCAGAAAGGGTGTTGTTAACTTTAATGCTCAGCTCCGGACGCATCTTGCCCATGACATTATTAAAGTTTTCACCGTCTATTTGAATAAATTTACGATCTTTAAACGCTCGGCTTGATTCGCTAGAATGACCAGAATAATCTCCCATCACGCCGACGACGAACGGCAATTCTTTTTTGACAGTTTGACCGCCATCTTCCAAATCGTAACTGATTTGAACTCGTGGCTTACGCAGTTTGTCTAACTTTTTATATACACTATCCATTTTAATCTCCTGTTGTTTATTGTTTAATATTCGCCCTGTTCAACGTGATTCTTCGCGTAAGGCATACCCAAAACTCTTGCCATATCTTCTTTCATTTCATCGTGATTGATGATTTCTGAAAAAATTTCTTGCAAGTCTTGTTCACTCCAGCGCAAGCTGCGTTGCAGTAAATATAAAATTGGTGAGTGTGGTTCTTTCTCTTCATAATACCCTAATGCCATTTGCATGGATTTAATGGCAGCTTGACGGCTGCCGTATTTTTGTGGTGCTTTTTCTTCGGTAGGTGAAGCTTCGGAAACGCTCAAGTCTTTTTGATAAAATATATTAAGTATATGTTTAAACAGTTTGAGTGATCCTGAGATGGCTTCTTTTAGTTGCACCAAAGAAGGAGCATCCTTTGCGTAAACTGCGGTTAAACAGGTATCTAAATCATTAATGGCTTGCAGCGTTGTTTTCCACGTGACCATTATCGCACTACGTTGTTCATCAGATAATTTATCGAATGCTTTCACTAAAGATTGCTCTCCTAGTTGCTCACTGGGAATATGTTGTAATTGATATAGCTCCCATGTATTAAAGTTAACATCAGAAAAATCAGCAATCGGTGTTAAGTTAATCGCGCTGGTCACAGTACCCGGGTGGGCACTGCCGCTCAACATGGCTATGGACATTAATCGGGTAACGTTGCCTTCTTCATCTGCTTCTGGGTAAATGACATAGGCATATTGATTCACTAAATGGGTTAGCAATTGGCAACCAACCGTTAAACCTCGATAACCATGTTCACGCACTAAGCCTTCGACTAACCAAGCGGCAATTTCTAAGTCTTTAGTGTGGGTGCTTAATAACGTTTCGGCTTGTTGTATCACCGCTTGCCAGCTGGGTAGCAAGGTGTTGTCATCATCGCTCAGTAATAACTCATCTTCTTGTTGACGCAAGTTATGGCGTACTTCTTTTAAGTCATAATAAAGGCTTTGTGCTTTAGCATCGATACGCACATCAACTCCTTGCGGGACCTCATCGCTAATTGGGGCGACCAATACTTCAATGTCTATTATATTGTCTGTTGACATAACCTTGTCCTGTTCGTTGTTCATGCTGTAACTGTAACAAGGACATATTGCTGCAATATTTCTGCTTTGTAATAAAATAATTTAATTTTATTGTAGAGTAGAAATAATCTGGCAATAGTTGATATTTATACTGTCTGCAAGGTTGGCTAACAACTGGATTAAACTTTTAAAACTACAGGAGAATTAACATGTCAAAAACTCACTACGTAATAAAATTTGGCGCTAAAGCATCAAGTGAAACACCTTACGGTCAAAAAGATACTTTCCCATTAGAAAATGGAAGCTTGGCTTATGGCCGACGCACCTTTAATGGTATTGGTGACCGAAAAGGTGAAACTGCAATGAACACAACATACTTTTCAGTATTAGATAATAACGATACCAGCTTCGACCAAGATATTGCACAACAACTACGTGCTTATCTTACCCAGCTTGTTACCACTAACATGAAACCCGACACCATTACTATATTAGAAGTAGTAACTACAGATGATTCATCGAACTATAAAATCAATAGTTCGATTGAACACCCAGAAGCTTTGATCGGTGAAGAAGATGGTGTGTTTACCATTGTGTCTGATGCCGCAACGCTCAGCACTATTCCCGAAGGTGGCAAAGAAGCGACTAATAAAACTGCCCTCGACTTTAAAAACCGTCGCGTTAACGCTAAATGATATAACACAACTAAAGTCCCGGGATTTTTATATAAAGCTCCGGGACTTTTCTGGCTCTCTAGGATTTGCCGTGGTCGATCAACCCCCTTTATTTGCAGCGTATAATTCATATCCACATGTGTCGAGTGTCAGCCTTTGGAACAAGTGTTTTAAGTTAAAAATGCCATAGCATCGTCGCTTCATGACCTTCAATTTATTGTTAAACCCCTCAAAAAAACCACTGGTCTGTCGACTGAGAAAGTAGTTGGAAATTCCCTGTTTAAATTTTGTCAACGTCTTGATAAAGGTATTAAGAAACGTCAATTTAGTCTGCCGGACATCGGCTATCCACTGTGCAAATTTGGCCAGGCCTTCTTCAACAGTCAAATGGCTATTAAAAATATGAGTAAGTGCTCGAACCAATCGATAGCCCTCTGCCAATTCAAACGAATGCGAAAAAACCTCATCAAGCTTTGCTTTTTCCTCATCGGTAAAGAACTCTTTGTTGCTGCGTAAAATGTTAGTGACGTGTTTTATTTTTTCATAATCATCAGCACTGAGGTGTCGCTTCAACTCATTAATAATTGTCTGCCGAAATTTATCCAAGGAGGTCCGATATAGTTTCGCAACATGATAACGATCAACAATAATGGCAACACCTTTTTTGAAGATGGCTTTAGCGACATTCACATAACCATCATACATATCAATACAAATCGCGACTACCGTTTTCTTCAGTTCAATGGGTATTGATTTCAAAAATTGCTGAACATCCCGCTTTTTTCGGCCTAATATCACGCCCAAGATATGCACCTTGCTTTCTATTAATGCTGTGACCACCGTGATGTAATTGCTTCGACCTTTCTTTATTGCTATCTCATCAATGCCAATAATACTCAAGGTGCTAAAGTGTGCCCAGTCAACCTTACCATCAAGATGGCGGTTAACTATCCCTTGTACTTCGTCAATCGTCACATCATATTTTTTACTCGTATCCGTTACTGTGCTATTGACTAACTCAAGCAATAAACGTTGTTCAAATTCATAAGTGAATTGACTTTTGGCATAATGAAATTCTGGGGTCGCCGTTGTCGTCACCTCACCTTCTGGGCAATGTTGACAACAGTAGCGCTGAGGGCGATAAAGCAAATATAAATATTTTCCACAAACTGATAAGTGACGAACTTGTCGTGGTGCATCAGCACTATGTAAGCGACTCGTTATTTCACCACAAACTCGGCAAGCCACTTCTGATTCTGTCGTTGTGTCGTAGACCATGATCTTGTGTTGATTTTCCTGTGTGTTTTCTATTGTAAAATGAGCCAGTTTTATATCAATTGTGAGTTTTGCCATTGCCTCTTCCTTCCTACTAAACCGTGAAATAGGCGGCAGATCTTAACAGATCTTTATTTATTCGAAAACAGCCGTTATACTAGTATTGTAGCTTTTAGGCGACCACGGCAAATCCTAGAGAGCCCCAATGTTTTACAGCTACACAATGTTGCTGTTTCGCTTGTAGCGCGATTAATACTGCATTTCTAGGCACTGGTTTAGGTCCGCAAAACTGTTCGGTTGCGAAAATGTTGGGATTTAATATCGTGGAGGCAGTTGGTTTTACTGGAACCTCAGTGCTCAGCTTTTCCAAAAGTGCACTAATGGCTATGAGTTACCCTTTATGTAAAAATGACTATTTGATGCCTGCGTCTAGCTTTTTATATTTATGTATTGTGCCGGCCCCCTACCTTGATGTTGACCTTTTTTCACGAGCTCGTAATCCCAATTTTTATATATCTAAACAACCTCTTCTGATAGAGCCAAACTACCGAGGATTAAATTCTCATCTTGATGATAAAGAAATCGTTCCTATAGGTCCTCCTGAATTACCAGCAAAATATATTTTAGGCTGTTGGAGATTAATGACTAGGCCAATGGGCCAAGAGTATAGAGCCTTCCACGGGCCTCCTATGCAGCGTTTTCAATATAATATGAAGCTACCAGCATCCTTCCCAAAGGAAAAAATCATGCATATTATTGAGAATGCTGACGCTACTACAAACCCTACGCATTTGCAGGGGAAACATTTGGCTGAATTGCAAGAGTGTATTAAAAGTTGAGAGTTTCGTTAAAATTGAGCCCACAGCCTATTAAATAAAGCCTGCATTTATAGTGTTAAGTGATTAATTGGCACTGTTGCAAAAAAAGTATACCTAGCTATGATCGTACTTTTATTCAGGAGAACTCAGGGATGATCAAAATTAAATGCTTTAAAGATGAACATAATGCATTCAAATGGAAGCATTTTGAAGGTGACATTATTTTATGGTTGGTACGCTGGTATGGTCGTTATGCTCTGTCGTATAATGATTTACGAGAAATAGCAGCTGAGCGTTGATTGTCGGTGTGTCGCTCAACAATTTATCGCTGGGTTCAACAATATGGTCCTGAGCTTGAGCGCAGAGTTAAATAAATCTTAAAGAAAACCTGTGATTCATGGAAGCTTGATGAAACCTATATTAAGGTAAAAGGAAAATGGGTGTACTTATATCGCGCCATTGACAAGCATGGGCAGACACTGGATTGGATGCTAAGTCCGCATCGTAATAAGCCATCTGCGAAGCGTTTCTTCAAGAAAACCCTTAAGAATAAGCATGTGGTTGATCCGCGTGTCATTAATGTTGATAAAAGTCCAACCTTCCCTCC
Source organism: Gammaproteobacteria bacterium (assembly GCA_034112285.1). Classification (GTDB taxonomy): domain Bacteria; phylum Pseudomonadota; class Gammaproteobacteria; order JABDGN01; family JABDGN01; genus JAWUVP01. The sequence continues at coordinate 36 of JAWUVP010000038.1, read as the reverse complement.
AGCACTAGAAGAGCTGCAAGAAGAAAATATTATGCC
>JAWUVP010000037.1:0-18368 GCA_034112285.1 Gammaproteobacteria bacterium | reverse complement strand
TGTTTATGGCTTGGGCGCGGTGAAAGGCGTGGGTGAGTCGGCATTAGACTCTATAATAGAAGATAGAAATACCAACGGGCCGTTTCAAGATTTGTTTGAACTTTGCCAGCGGATTGATCTGCGCAAAGCCAATAAGCGCGTATTAGAAGCATTAATTAAATCCGGTGCCTTAGATAGTTTTGGGCAAGAGCGCGCCGTTTTGCTGGCATCATTACCCAAAGCGGTAAAATCTGCCGAACAAGCTGCCCGCAATCAAGCGATTGGCCAGGCTGATTTGTTTGGTGGCGTGGTTAGCACGCATACCCGCGCAGAATATGTGAAAGCAGAACCGTGGTCCGAAAAGCAGCGTTTAGAAGCAGAAAAAATTAGCCTAGGTTTATATTTATCTGGTCACCCCTTAAACCGTTATAAAGCCGAGCTCAATAAAATGGTGAGCACCAAAATTAAAAACTTTTCCATGGGCCGAGAGCGATCATTAAAAATTGCCGGCATTATTACCGGTTTTCGCACGGTGACCACTCGCAAAGGTGATCGCATGGCTATTGTGACACTCGATGACCACACCGGCCGCACCGACATTGCCGTTTTTCCAGAGCTTTATCAACAGCATCGTGATTCGTTAGCAAAGGACAGTATTATTGTGGTTGAAGGTGAAGTGAAAGTTGATCGCTTTACCGGTAATTACCGCTTCAACACCAGCGATATTTTAAGCTTAGAGCAAGCGCGCAATCTCTATTCCAAAGGTATTTTAATCAGCCTAAATTCCGGTGAAGACACCGAGCAACGTTTGGCGCAATTGCAGACAGAATTGTTACCGTTTAAAGGCGGCCGTTGCAGCGTGTTTGTAGATTACCAACGTGATGACACCACAGCCCGGCTGAATTTGGGCAACGAATGGCGCGTGCTTGCCAGCGAAGAGCTGCTCGAAAATTTAGATAAATTGCTAGGGCCTGAGCATGTGCAAGTTTTGTATGCTTAAAGATCATCCTGCCTCCGGTGTTCCTTTTTCCAGAGCTGGCTGGCAGGGCGTACGCGCTTTAAAAAAATGTGCTAATACTGTGTTAATATTATTATACTAATCTATAAGCGCTCAGACTAAACAACTTAATAAACTGAAGGTAAAAATATGAAAAACGCAAATAAATTAATCCTATCGCTACTAGCAACGTGTGCTTTAACAACATCAGCTATGGCTTCAGATGCAGCATTCACTCTTGAAGAAGCTCAAGATAATTGTGCTGTCTTGAAGACCATTACATTCACAAAAGTATCTCCCGTCACTGATGGCCAAGGATACTTTTCAGGACAAAATCTATCAGGAGTACCTTTTATAACTTGGAATTCTAATAATAAAAACAAATATGTTATGCAACCTAAAGACTATCCTAATTCTATTGACATACAGTTCGAAGACAGAGGTGGTTATGGTCGAAAAATGGGTGACGTAATAGTATGTTATTATTACTATACAGGCTTTACAGGCATTAATGTTCACTCTGTTATGACAACAGGGCATACTAAATAATATTGCCTTATTTTTACGTGATGGGGGCAGGTCTTTGACTAGAGGGTTTTAATAGGTAAGACACAGGTTGACCTTTTATTCAAAGACCTGACTCCCCTAATTTTTATTTGGAGTAGTTTGTTGCACTTCAGGTGTGGATCTACGAATAAAAAGTCATCACTGATATTTTTAGATGCAAAGTGTATGTGTGAAATTCCTGTGTGTGAATTACCATTAAGCCTTAATTATTTCTTAAGCTTAATCGTTTATACTCATTGACAACTTAATAACAATAATTTTCACCATGACAAACTCAATGAATACCTTGTACTCACAATTTCCGGCCGGATTATTAGCTGCTCAATGCGCCGCACATCCTGTATTGCCGCATGATGAGAGTCATTATTATTCATACGATGTGGCTCATATTAACTTGGATATCTTTTTACAGGGTAGGGTGCAATATAAAACATCCTTAAGGGCAGCGTTGGTTAAAATCACCCGTGATCCTTATATCGCCAACATCATTAATCAGGTATTTAATAACCTGCCTTATTTTAAAATTGAAATAAAAGACTCATTCAGCGCAAGTGATCAAAACGAGATTTCGAATTCTCAAGCTTACTATACTCCTAATGTACGTACTCTGTATTTAAGAAGTGCTATGCTTGCATCATCTGGTCAGGAGATCTTAAGCATATTGCGGCATGAGTTCACTCATGCTTGGTGGCACAGTTTGCATTTAAACGGTGTTACCTCTGTCACTGATATACTTGCTGATGATTTACAAATTTCAGATAGTGGAGAGCTACTACGCGTTGAGCGTCGAGGCGCTTGTTATATCCGCGGGGATAAAAAGCATATAAAAATTATGCTCGCTGAAGTTCAGTTGGCTATTAAAAAAATGGTTGGTTTTCTCAACGGCAAACAAAACAAAACGTTAGTGTCTCAGTTCGAGGATGAGATTTTACCAAGAGCACCGCATTATAAAAAATTAGGTTACTATCACATAGTCGCAATCGATGAAAATCGCAAAATGTTGCTTTCTGGAGCGCCATCGCCCACGCTTGATGGTTATATCCATCCACGAACTAAGGTCGTTTATAGAGCTGACTCGGCACCAGAACTCCCTGGCATGTTAGACTGTCCCGTCAGTGTTCTCATAACCGCATTTTCAATACTTTCAATTTTAGCGGGTCAGCAAGACCGGTACCCGCCTGAGAAAAATGCCTATCTCTTTTTAAGTGAGTTGCAGGCTGTGCTTGTCATGAGTTTACCTTATCAAGTTTTACAACTATTTTTGCCGGAATTAATGCGTCTGTACGTAGCAACAGAACCAGTGACTGTACCATTAGTCTATAGTGTGACCGGCTATCAATATTTGACATCTATAGCCAATACTATTTTACATCACGACCCAAAAGTCATGCCGGAATTCCAAGTCTTAGATACCTTACGGTGCCTTGGTGAACATTCAAGTTCTAAAAATATAAAAGTATTAGAAAAGGCCATTGAAATTTGTAAGGAATTAATACAACGTCCAACATTAAAACATCGTGCACACCTTTATGCTGGCCGTATTTATTTTAATATTATGTGTCTTAAATACAGCTCTATTAGTGCAGCAGAAAAAATCCATATAAATACGCAAATGACGGCCCATTACAAGCAAGTGCTAAAATACCTGCCACAACTTAGCGTCCACATATACTTTACAGATATTTCTAAACATATTGGTGCATTACAAGAATTAGCAAAAGACAAACAAGATGTTAGCTATATTCATACCGCACAACTGGTCTGTCGAAAATTGTTGAACGCATTCGCAAGTCTGCCAGAGCGATCTGACAGCGCGGAGTTGAATGCATATTTGGAAAGAGCCAGTAGGACGCTACAACGATTTCGCAAAATAGGACTCTCTGAAGCTGAAGAAGCGGATTATGTCGAGGTGTAGCTTACCATCAAGATATTATGAGTCGTCATTTCCCGGCTTTAGTAAGGGCAGAAAGGGGTCACGCTTTACGTTGTCGATCTATCAGGGGTTTGGCTTGTTCCCGAAGGTGCGCGTGATGTTCCGTCAATGCTTTCATTATATAATGTAGATCATTTGCGCGTGCTATGTCGAGTGGGGTCAAACGGAAGCTTAGATCATAAGGGTTAGGGTTGCGAGTTGTTTGAGTAATATCTAGCTGAGAGTGGCTCATCAAACTGAGTACGACAGGTAAACAACCATTTTGACAAGCAACAAACAGTGGCGTAGTGCCAAACGTTGGCTCTGCTCTATTGATATCAAGGTCCGGTGCTGTTTGCATCATTTGCACGACAGTTAAGAGGCCTTCTGCACAGGCTAAAAAAATGGCCAACAACCAGATTTCCAGATTGATAAATGTTTATTTAACGCCTCGATTTTAATAGGATCATGTAAATCAACAAAATAATACTGCTTAAGTTCTCTTTTTATTTTTTCAGATTTAGGGAAATTTAGGGGGTCATGATTTATGATTTAGTGATTTAGGATTTAGGGGGTCAGGTCTTTGAATAAAAGGTCAACTTTCTTTTTAAGCAGTTCATCATTGGCAATCTCCCTACATAATCGCTTAATGGCATTACTAACCGATGAATAATGCTTAAGCCCAAAGGGCATAGCAATTTGATTTAAGGTCACAGGCATTTTATATCGGCACAAATATATGGCAACATCTCGAGGCGTGTTTGTTATACCCCGACCTTTATTGACTTTAACAATATCATTGGGCATTATTTTATAGTGGTCCGCAACGCGCTTAATAATTTCTTCAAGAGTGAGCAATTTAGGCAGTTGTTCACGTGGAATATTTTGTGTTTGCTTGGCAACATAGACTGATACTGATTTAACAAATTTCTCCGTTCCTAATATCACACTCTGATTCTGTAGGTCCATATCAATTGCGACGGAGTCATCACCATTGTGCTCAACAAAATCTTGATAAGCTTGCCGCTGAGCGATCATGGACAATATCAACGATGGTTTTAACCAAACAGGCGCACGACGTTTGTTTAAATAGACTGGATAACTCGATAATTGATAATCACAGAGGATCTTAACTAACGGAATATTAGTATCAATAGGGTTGCGATGGATATATCGACTTACTTGCAGCAAATAAACATCAACCTCCACTAGAATCGCTTTGTATCGGCCACGAAACAATGAACCGTCAGTATTTTTCAATTTATTATACCGCTGAGTATAGGTGCCGTTAATATGGCGCATGCAACGACTTAAGTTTGCATTTGGCGTTCTCACCAACAAATGATAATGATTGCCCATAAGACAGTAAGCCAACACTTCAATACCAAACAACTGGTGCGCCTCAGCAAGCCCTAATAAAAAAGCATTCGTGTATTTTTCGCCGTGAAAAATGGTGCAACGCCCCCGACCACGGTTCATAACATGGTATACAGCGTTTTCATATGAGATTCGAAGGGGTCTAGCCATGCCGTAAACTAATTTATATTGAATGCAAAGTCAACTTAAATAAAGACCTTTTATTCAAAGACCTGACCCCACCCGACGTAAGAAAGTAGCTCTTCGCACGCCTCATTATGCTATGATTAATCATCACGTAAGCGATTGAATGGACGACAATACTCTTGAGCACGATGCACTCTACACCGCCTAACGCCCTAGACCAGCTAGCCAAGCATGGCCTCTATGATCCACAACATGAAACCGATAATTGTGGTTTTGGAATGATGGTCAACGTGGACGATAAACCTAGTCATGAATTAGTGCAACGCTCTATTGAAGCCTTAATTCGCCTTGAGCATCGCGGCGCGGTGGCAGCCGATGGTAAAAGTGGTGATGGTTGTGGATTGTTGTTACGCATGCCCGAGGTTTTTTTTCGTAGCATTGCTAAGCAAGAAAACATTTCTCTGTTCGAACATTTCGCCACAGGAATAATGTTTATTCACCCTGATAAGCTTAAAGCAAGCCAACAGTTGATTGAGAGCTTGTTAACCGATACGCCCTTTGAATTTTCTGCTTGGCGCACGGTGCCAACCGATGCCAATGCAATTGGTCAATACGCGCATAATTCATTGCCGGCTATTGTGCAGTTGTTTGTTAACTTACCCAAAGCGATGCCAACGGCTGAAGCCGAAACACGTTTGTATATTTTGCGTAGGCAAATTGAAAAAGCGTTAGTGGATGATCCAGCTTTTTTTATTCCTAGTTTTTCTACGCAAACAATTTGCTACAAAGGCTTAGTCACCCCGGAACATATTGCTGATTTTTATTTGGACTTAAAAAACCCCGAAATGGCGAGCAGCATTTGCGTGTTTCATCAACGCTTTTCAACCAACACCTTGCCGCAGTGGCGACTGGCGCAGCCGTTTCGCTATATTGCACATAATGGCGAAATAAATACTCTGCGCGGTAATTTAAATTGGGCGCAAGCGCGTGAAAAACAATTTAGCAGTGAATTTCTTAACAACATCGAAGAAATTTTACCGATAGTCAATGCCGAAGGTTCCGATTCACAAAGCCTGGATAACATGGTGGAAGCACTGGTTCGCTTGGCCGATATGCCACTTTATAAAGCGGTGCGAATTTTAATTCCGCCTGCATGGCAAAACATTAAGCAAATGGACTCTAAGCTACGTGCGTTTTATCATTATCATGCGATTCATCAAGAATCGTGGGACGGCCCCGCAGGCTTGGTGATGACCGATGGTCGCTATGCTGTTTGCACCTTAGATCGCAATGGTTTGCGCCCAGCGCGCTGGATTTTAACAAAAGAAAATCATTTGATTGTGGCTTCAGAAATTGGCGTTTATGATTGTGACCCAAGTAATATAGCCGCCAAAGGGCGTATTGGTTCTGGCGAAATGTTAGCGGTGGATGTGAAAAAAGGTGAGATATTATCTTCTACCGACATTAATGACCGTTTGAAAACACAACAGCCCTATCGCAAATGGCTCAATGAACATTTGCGCAGCATTAAATCTCGCTTAACCGATTATCGTTTTTTAGAGTCGACTATCGACCCCGATAAAATTGATATCTATAAAAAAATGTTTAACATCACTAACGAAGAGAATGAAAAAGTCATCTCAGTGTTAGCCAAGCAAGGTAAAGAAGCCATTGGCTCAATGGGTGATGATTGCCCCTTGGCTATTTTGTCGCACAAGATTCGCCCTTTATATGATTATTTTCGGCAATACTTTGCTCAGGTGACCAATCCGCCTATCGACTCTTTGCGTGAGTCTTTGGTGATGTCCCTAGAAACCTATTTTGGCCAAGAAGAAAATTGTTATTCTGAATCGGCTATCGATGCGCGCGCCACCATGGTCAGCTCGCCTGTTTTGTCATGCAGTAAATTTGATGCAGTGTTAAATTTGGAAGAAGATGGCTTTCGCCATGAATATATTGATTTAAACTATCCCGAATCCATGCCGTGGCAAACTTCACTGAAAAAAATTACCGATAAAGCAGTGCGGGCGATAAAAAGCGGTAAAGCAATTTTGTTACTTAGCGATAAAAATATTCGCAAAGGTTGTTTGCCGGTGCATGCTTTATTGGCAACCGGGGCGGTGCATCAACATTTACTCAGCATTGGTTTGCGTGCCAAAGCTAATATTTTATTAGAAACGGCCACCGCGCGCGATCCGCATCATTTTGCTGCATTAATTGCTTTTGGTGCCACGGCTATTTTTCCTTATTTGGCTTATGCCTGCATCAATCATCGTTTTAACATGACCAATGCCTCATCGGGTAAATTGTATACGCTACGCAAGCAGTATCGCACCGGCATTAACGTTGGTTTGTTTAAAGTATTATCTAAAATGGGTATCTCCACTATTGCCAGTTATCGCGCTTCGCAACTTTATGAAGCAATTGGTTTAAACCCCGAAGTGATTAATTTGTGCTTCACCGGCACTACCAGCCGTTTAAAAGGTATTGGATTTAAAACTCTGCAAGCCGAACAAAGCCAACTAGCCAAGCTAGCCTGGCGCGCTAGCCAGCCCATTGAGCAAGGCGGGCGCTTGCAGTATAGCTTTACCGGTGAGTATCATGCTTATAACCCCGATGTGGTCACCGCCTTATTACGCGCCACCAAAACGGGCAAACAAAAAGATTACGATGAATATAAGGCGTTTGTAAATCAACGCCCGATTGCCATGCTGCGTGATATGTTTGGCTTGGTCTCCAAACCCATTGCATTAGAGCAAGTTGAGGCAGTTGAAAAAATTTACCCACGTTTTGATTCTGCGGCCATGTCACTCGGTGCCTTGTCGCCCGAGGCACATGAAGCCTTGGCGGTAGCGATGAACCGTTTAGGTGCGCGTTCTAATTCTGGCGAAGGGGGCGAAAACCCGCTGCGCTATAAAACCGAGGCCAATTCAAAAATAAAACAAGTGGCCTCGGGTCGCTTTGGTGTGACGGCGGCGTATTTGGTGAGTGCACAAATTATTCAAATTAAAATGGCGCAAGGTGCAAAGCCGGGCGAGGGTGGGCAATTGCCCGGTCACAAGGTTGATGAGTTTATTGCTGGCCTGCGTTATTCACGCCCCGGCATTGCTTTAATTTCACCACCGCCGCATCATGATATTTACTCAATTGAAGATTTGGCACAATTAATTTATGACTTAAAACAAGTTAACGAACATGCGCGCATCGCCGTGAAGTTAGTTTCCAAGCCCGGTGTTGGCACCATTGCCGCCGGCGTGGCAAAAGCCGGCGCTGATATGATTACCATTTCAGGCCATGATGGTGGCACCGGTGCTAGCCCCTTAACCTCCACCAATAATGCAGGTGGACCTTGGGAGTTAGGGTTGAGTGAAGCGCACCAAGTGTTAATGGCCAATGGCTTGCGTAATCGAATTTGCCTACAAGCCGATGGTGGCTTAAAAACTGGCTTAGATGTGGTCAAGGCCGCTATTTTAGGCGCCGACAGTTTTGGATTTGGCACCGCGCCCATGATTGCCGAAGGCTGTAAATATTTGCGGGTTTGTCATTTGAATAACTGTGCCACAGGTGTGGCCACGCAAGACGAGACCTTGCGCAAAAACAATTTTATTGGCACGCCCGAACGTGTGACGAATTATTTTCAGTTTGTTGCAATTGAAGTGCGCGAATGTTTGGCGCAGATAGGCGCTAAAAATATAAATGACGTTATTGGCCGGGTTGATCTGCTAGAAAAATTACCGGCCCAATCACCAAAGCAAAGCTTAATAGATTTAAGCGCCATCATTGATGGATATGCGCAATTTAACGGTGAAATACAACATTGCACGAATAATGCCCCCTTTGATAATGCAAGCAGCGTGCTGATGAAACAGATTCTTAACGATGTTATACCCTGCGTAACCGATAATAAAACCGCTGAATTTAGTTATCCCCTTAAAAATACCGACCGCTCAATTGCTGCGCGTTTAGCGGGGCGTATTGCCACGCTAAAAGGTTTAGCCGGCATACAGCAACATCCTATCACCTTACAATTCACTGGCGTGGCCGGGCAAAGTTTTGGCGTGTGGAACCTTGCTGGTATGCACTTACGTCTTGAAGGCGAAGCCAATGATTATGTTGGCAAAGGTATGAATGGCGGAAAGATAACGATTTACCCTTCCCCAGAACAAGATTTACCGAGTAATGAAACGCCGATTATGGGTAACGCCTGTTTGTATGGCGCCACGGGCGGTGAAGTTTTCGCTGCTGGTAAAGCGGGTGAGCGTTTTGCGGTGCGAAACTCTGGAGCCATTGCTGTGCTTGAAGGTGTTGGCGATCATTGTTGTGAGTATATGACCGATGGTACCGTGTTGGTGTTAGGCGAAACGGGGCGCAATTTTGGCGCGGGCATGACCGGTGGTTTAGCGTACGTGTTAGACATGAATCGCGAATTTGTTGACCGCTTCAATACCGAAAGTGTGTTGATAGACCGCTTGCAAGCACAAAACATGGAAGCATACAGTAATCACTTGCAAAGTTTAATTGAAACTTATGTCGAGCAAACCCATAGTTCCTGGGGCCAAGAAATTTTAGATGATTACTATCATTACCTTTCCTATTTTTGGTTGGTGCGTCCTATCGCTAGCCGTATTGATGAGTTAATTCAAAACATTAAAGAGCCGCTATAATGAGTGACGATAAACATTTTAATTTTTTAAACGTGCCCCGTGAAGTGCAAAAAACGCAAACGGGGCCAAAACGGATTGCCAATTTTCGTGAGGTGTATAAGCCGTTAAAAGAAATTGAGGCTAGCCAGCAGGCTTCGCGTTGTATTGATTGTGGTAACCCCTATTGCGAATGGAAATGCCCGGTGCATAACCACATTCCCGCTTGGATTAAATTATTGCAAAAAGGGCGCTTGTTTGAAGCTGCTGAACTCTCTCACCAAACCAATTCCTTGCCTGAAGTGTGTGGCCGTATTTGCCCGCAAGATAGATTGTGTGAAGGTGCTTGCACCATGAACAATGATTTTGGGGCGGTGACCATTGGCTCAATTGAAAAATATATTACCGACACGGCGTTTGAGCTGGGTTGGATGCCCGATGTTTCCGGCATTAAAAAAGTTAACAAGCGCGTTGCTGTTATTGGCTCTGGCCCGGCCGGCTTAGGCTGCGCAGATATTTTGGTTCGCAATGGTGTGGCAGTGGATGTGTATGATAAATCTCCTGAAATTGGCGGCCTGCTGACCTTTGGCATTCCTAACTTTAAGCTTGAAAAAGAAGTGATTGAAAAACGCCGTAAAGTGTTCAAACACATGGGCATAAAATTCAAACTCAATACCGAGGTAGGCAAAGATATTCTTTTACCTGAACTACTAGAAAAATATGATGCTATCTTTTTAGGCATGGGAACCTATACCGCCATCACCGGTGATTTGCCGGGTCTGGATTTGAAAAATGTACATACGGGTTTAGACTATTTAGTCAGCGTGAATCGCTTTCAATTGCACTATCAAGATAGCGCCATTGACACTAAAAATGAGCGAGTGGTGGTACTGGGCGCCGGTGACACGGCAATGGATTGTAATCGTACGGCACTGCGCCAAGGCGCTGAAAAAGTAACCTGCATCCACCGTGGCGCCATGAATAGCTTGCGAGGTTCCAACCGTGATTTTATGAACGCCCAGGATGAAGGCACACATTTTATGTGGCGCTTGCAGGCTTTGGAATTAGTGGGTAAGCACGGTAAGGTGACTGGGGTGAGAGTAGGTGAATTAAAAAATAGTGAAATTATACAGGGTAGTGAAAAAGTTATTCCTGTTGATAGGGTGATTGTTTCTTTTGGTTTTGCGCCAAGCCCTGCGCCGTGGTTTGTTGAAAATAATATTGGCATTACTAAAAATGGGCTAATACAAGCACAGTCCAGCCGGCGCTTGCGCGGGCAAACCGCGAATGAACAAATTTTTGCTGGGGGGGATATGGTGCGTGGATCAGATTTGGTGGTGACGGCGGTGTTTGATGGGCGTAATGCGGCGGAGAGTATTTTGAAATATCTTGAGGTGGGAGATTGAGTGGTGCAGGATTGGGGTGGGCGCGATGAATGCTACCTTTTCTAGAAATGTCGTGTATACGATTATCCAGGCACGTCATTGCAACGACCGCAGCGACGCGGCAATCTTTATGATTTAGATTTTATCTATTAGGAGTTATATCGTGGAAGAATTCAGTAATAAAATGGAGCTTAGCCAACAGGTTGATTTGTTAGCGAGTTTATTAGGCGAAGCCGTAACGCAAAATGCGGATCTAAACACCTTGAATTTAGTTGAACGCTTGCGTGCTATGTGCAAGCAGGCAGAAAAAACCCATGACATAGAGCCCCTGCAAAACGTGGCAGCCATCCTTGCTGATTTACCGCAGAACGATATAGAGTGGTTGCTGCGTATTTACAGTTTGTTTTTTAACTTGGTTAATCAGGCTGAAATTCAGCAAATGATTCATATCAATCACGAGCGTGAATTAGCGGCCACGCAAAATGCGCCGCGTAAAGAATCTATCGCCGCGGCGATTCATGCCATGCATGCGCTGGGAAAATCGCTGGACGAAGTTTTGGCGTATATCAAACAACTCGACGTGGTGTTCACTTTAACGGCACACCCCACCGAAGCACGGCGACAAACCGTATTACAAAAGCAACGTGATATTGGATCAACTTTAAATAAATTAAATCAGCCACAAAGCTTAGCGCAACAAGCCGCTTTGCTTGATGAGCTGCGTCAATATATTTTATTATTATTGTACACCGACAGTGTGCGCAGCAATAACCTAACCGTGGCCGACGAAGTGCGCAACGGGTTATATTTTTTACGCACCACCATTTGGGATACATTACCCAGTGTTTACCAAGATATTCAATTTGCGCTAAAAACGTATTACAATCATGAAGAAGATAATTTGCCCATGCTGATTCATTACCATTCCTGGATTGGCGGTGACTGTGATGGCAACCCTTTTATAAACCCTGAAGTGGTGGCGCAAACGTTGCAATGCCACGAGAAAGCGGCTTTAAAAACGTGTCGGCAAGCGTTAACTGTTTTGCGCACGGAATTAAGTGTATCTGAAAACAAAATCAAGCTCGATTCAGCATTACGTAAATCCTTGCAAGCCGATAGTAAGCTAATGAGTGTGGAGGGTAAGTTTAGTCGCCATTTTGATCATGAGCCTTACCGGCGCAAAATCACCTACATGCTCAATAAGCTTGAAGCGAAGTTAGCCGTTATTAAAGGTGAGGCCACGGGCAAACAAGTTCGGATTGCTAAACAATATGCCGCCCAAGATTTCATTGCTGATTTGCAGCTCATTAGCACTAGTTTAAAAAAGGTAGGCTTGCCATATCTTGCTCAAATTTCAAGCCTTAAAAACCTGTTGATACAGGCAAAAACCTTCGGCTTTCATATGGCAGCTTTAGATCTTCGCCAGCACAGTGCAGTGCATCAAGCAGCTTTAACAGAGTTGTTGCGTAAGAAGAAAATTATTGACAACTATGCTAGTTTAACCGAAGCCAATAAAATTATTGAACTACATAAGGTGCTTTCTGCAAACCGTAATTTAGTGATTAAAAACTTACGTTTAAGCCCTGCTACGAAAGAAGTGTTGCAATTATTCAAATTAATGGCAGCAGCCCCTAAAGGCAGCATTGGTACCTATGTTATTAGCATGACGCACCAGTTAAGCGATGTTTTAGAAGTTTTGGTTTTTGCTAAGCTAGCCGGCTTGTGGTCTTGTAAAGACGGCAAGGTGAGTAGTGAGCTAGACGTGGTGCCATTGTTTGAAACGGTAGATGATTTAGAGCGTATTAACGCACTATTAACCAGTATGTTTACTGACAAGCTTTACAAAAAACAGCTCAAAGCGCGCATAAATCAGCAAGAGCTCATGCTGGGCTATTCTGATAGTAATAAAGATGGCGGCTATTGGGCAGCAAATAATTTACTCTATAATGCGCAGCAAAATATTGCCGAAGTAACCGCTAGATATAAAGTGGGCTTTAGAATTTTTCATGGTCGAGGTGGCAGTGCAGGGCGTGGTGGCGGGCGTGTTTACGAAACAATTTTGGCACAGCCGGCTTGCAGCCATAATGGCCGTGTGCGTTATACCGAGCAAGGCGAAGTGATTACTTTTCATTATGGGCAAGCCGCAATGGCGCACCGTCATTATGAGCAAACCCTTTATGCCATGCTTATGGCTAGCGCCAAACCGGTTAGAGCAGCAGACAAAGCAGAGCTTGTGTTGTTAAATGATTTAGCCAAATATTCTTTACACACCTATCGAGAGTTAATTGCTCATGATGAATTTTGGGCTTGGTATATAAGCATTACGCCGATAGAATTTATTAGCAAGCTGCCCATTGCTTCACGCCCTGTGTCGCGTAAAGCAGCCAGCGAAGTGGTGTTTGATGGTCTGCGCGCTATTCCGTGGGTTTTTTCCTGGACGCAAACACGCTATAACGTGCCAGGTTGGTTTGGTATTGGCCACGCCTTGCAGTCTTTATTGAATGCAGCGCCTGAGCGATTGGCTGAGCTTCAACAGTGCTATCAAACTTGGCCATTTTTCAAATTAATCATGGACAATACCCAGCAGGAGCTAGCGAAAGCGCACTTTATGATCAGCGAATTTTATCAGCAATTTTCTGATGTTACTTCAATTCCATTACTACTTCATGCCGATTATATGCTTGCCAAGCAGCACGTTTTATCGATCACCCAACAAAAAGGATTGCTCGATAACCAACCGATATTGAAAAAATCTATTTTATTACGTAATCCTTATACGGATGTGTTGAATTTACTGCAAGTAGAAACGATGCGCCGCTTTCATGATGCTAAAGGTGATAAGCAAAAAAGTGCTATTCATAGAGCAGCCTTGTTGAGTGTGAGTGGGCTGTCTGCAGCCATGCAAAGTACGGGGTAACATTCATAACACACTCAGGAAAGCTTGTTTGAGGGGAATGATTGCTAGCTTGCTTTGCTCGGATTTTTGGGGAATTATGTTTAGTGCCACAGCATCTTGATTGCGATGGCAGTGACTAAGATTAAAAATAGGGGTTTAATTAGTCGCCGCCCATGTTTTATGGCGGAGTGTGCGCCCGTGTATGAACCTATTATATAGCCAATCATTAAGGCGAAGCCTAGGCTGTAGTTGATTGTGCCGTAGTAAGCAAAAATAATGGCCGAGGCAATATTGCTGGTGAAATTCATGAGTTTGGCAATGGCGGTGGCTTGTAGGATATCTAACTTGAAGAGCGCAATCAAAATTGTGGTCCAAAACGAGCCGGTACCAGGGCCAAAAAAACCATCATAAAAGCCTAATAGTAAGCCTGTTAAGCCGCTGGTTGTTTTTGGTGGGCGATAAGCCATGCCTTGCCCTTTGCTTTTTAAGGTTTTTGGCAGGCTCATGTAAATGACAATGACGATTAACAAAAAGGGGATTATTTTACTTAACCATGTGGCACTTAAAAAGTGTATGCATACAGTTCCGAAAACGGCGCCGATGAATGCGGCCAATACAACCCATAACCAGAGTTGCAGGCGATAAATGTTTTTACGCAAATAAACCCAGGTAGAGCTAAATACTCCCGCAGTTGCAGCTAGCTTATTCGTGCCCAAGGCTAAATGTGGTGATAGTCCCGCGAAGAGGAGGGCAGGGATTGTGATTAAACCACCACCGCCCACAATGGCATCAATAAAGCCAGCCAGCAAACCGCTGCAAAGTAAAAACGGGTAAATTAACTCACCGTGCACTTAATATCTCCATCCCTAACTTTAGCGGTTAAGGTGTCTCCGGCTTTAACTTGCTTTTTACTGCGAATAACTTGATTGTCTTTAAGCAAAATACTGTAGCCTCGCTCTAAAGTGGCCAGTGGACTAATGGTGTTTAAGGCCCGGCTAGTGTTCGCTAGTTGCTGCTGTTTATTTTGTAACAACCGCTGCTGCGCTTTTGCTAAATTTTGCCATAAGTAGTCTAACTGCTGAGCTTGTTCTTGTAGTTTTTGTCCTGGATGGCGTAAACGCTTGCGTAGCCAAGTGAGTTGTTGCTGCGTATTGCGTACGTATTGCAACATTTCACGGCGTAGGCGTGTGCTTAAATTTTGTGTGTGGGCGACCCATTGTGTCATGTCGGGGCTCACGATTTCGGCTGCGGCAGAAGGTGTCGCCGCGCGCATGTCGGCCACAAAATCACTGATGGTTACATCCACTTCATGACCCACGGCACTTACCACTGGGAGGTCACTTTCAAAAATGGCGCGCGCCACAACTTCTTCATTAAACGGCCATAAGTCCTCAAGCGAGCCACCACCTCGGCCAACGATAAGCACATCGCATTCTTGGCGTGTATTGGCTAGGTTTATCATGCTGGCAATGCTTTGCGCCGCAGAGGTACCTTGCACTAATGATGGGTACACGATGATAGGAATTAAAGGGCAGCGTCGACGTAACACTTTTATCACATCACGCACTGCGGCGCCTGTGCTGGAAGTCACCACACCAATGGCTTTTGGGAGCTCGGGAAGGGGTTGCTTGTGTTCTTCGGCAAATAAACCTTCTTTATTTAAGCGTGATTTTAGCTTTTCAAATTCGCGCTGCAACGCGCCATCACCGGTAGCTTCAAGATGTTCTACAATTAGCTGGTAATCACCGCGTGGCGCATATAAGCTTACCTTACATCGCACTTGCACTTGCATGCCATCTTCTGGTGTATCACGCACATGACGATTGGCGCCACGAAACATAGCGCAGCGCACCTGTGCTTTGCTGTCTTTTAACGAAAAATACCAATGACCCGAAGCGGGGCAAACGTAATTAGAAATTTCACCCTCAACAAGAACGTGCAGAAACTCACTTTCTAATAAGCTACGCGCTGCGTTATTGAGCTGGGAAACAGAGTAAACAGATTCAGACATTACTTTGGCTCGCTCATGATGGTAGTGATTTGTGGGTCAAGACAACTTAGCATAAAGTCTGTGATCGGCTGAGCACTGCTTGAGGTATAATTAATGCCTGCTAATTGTACGTCATGAAAAACAAACTTTGAAAGTTGGTTTTTGACCAAAAAAATGGCTTTCTTACACTGCGGGGTGATTTTTTCCATAAGAATTTTCTCTGCTTAGGTTAATTGCTCGATAATAAACTTTTTCAACAATGGATCAACTAATTTCAAGCCTTGCAGCTTTTCATCGCGGTAAATATAGTCTTGGTCGAGTAAAAAGTCGCGGGCTTTTTGTACGGTGCCCAGTGCCAAGTTCACTTGCTCTAAAAATTGCTTGCCCGTGGGCGCGGTTACAAGATTGCGCAGGGCAATGCCGCCGAGTACTTTAATGCGGGTGCTGTTGAGGGGTGCCAAATCGGCAATTAATTTATCTTTAGATTGCTCCAAACAGGCTTCCATGGCTTTGAGAATGTCTTTTTCAGTGGGTGGTTTGCTAAGGTCCCACAATTTATCGCACAATAAATTCACATAATAAGGGTGGCATTCGGTGGACATGAATATTAGGTCGAGTATCTCTGGGCTGAGTTTTTCGTGCCATTGCTTCTGAGCTAACTTTTGTAAATGTTTAGTGAAATCTTCAGCGCTTATTTTCTCGAGTTGAATTTTGTGACACAACATATAGAGAGGTTGGTTGCGATCTTCAAAAATTTTGCGCAACATATTGCGTGAGCTGCCTGAAAATATAAAGCAAACATATTCACTGCATTGGGCCACAGTGCGAATAGCAGCTTGAATTTCTTCGGAGCTGTCGGCTTTTAGCAAATCTTGAAACTCATCAATAAACACCACCACGCGCTTTTTGCGTTGCTGGGCAATTTTTTCCAAGCCGGTTAGCGCATCAATAATTTGCTCCACGGGGCCAACCTGTTGATGGCTGAAGTTAACATTCAATTCGACTGCGCTGGCTTTAATGGAAACGTTAACGTGTTGAAAGCAAGATTCAAGTAATTTTAAAGTCTTAGTTGAAAAGGGGAGCAGTTTGTTGATGAGCACTGAAACACCTTTAACAATTTTGTCACAAATGCTTTGCGCGCTAACAACACAAAATAAGTCAATTAAACTGCAGTCCACTTTCAGCTCATGCAAGCTTTGATGCACCAAGCTGGTTTTACCATAACGACGCGGCGCCACAATGACGGTGTGTTCACCTTTTTCAATACTGCGTTTTAATTGCAGCCTCTCTTCTTGCCGATTGCAAAACAAGCCGCCTTTGGCTGTTTTGGTGGTGAAGTAAGCAGGTTTGGGTTTCATTGTTGCTCCTTTGCGGCGCACCGCTTTTAAGATTATTCCAAGTGTACACCTCTTTTAAGATAATCTCAATTGGGGTGCACGAGTGTGCTGCCAGCTCCACATGGCACTCGAAGATGGCTCAAATTCTGGTTGAGCCCAGTTAATGTGATATTTAGGGTTTATTTGTTCAGCGTATGCTACAATCTCGCTCTTATTATCAACACCCTCTGGAGAAAAATCATGAAAAATTACGAGTGGATACTCTTTGACGCAGAAGGCACCTTATTTGATTTTGATTTGTTTAGAATATTGCATCACATGTTTGCCGAGCGCCATGTGAACTTTACCCCACAAGATTTCTCACAATATCAAAACCTTAACAAGCAACTGTGGACTAAATACCAAACCCACAAAATGACTGCGCATCAATTGCTGCACAATCGTTTTCAAAGCTGGGCCGATAAGCTTAAAACCAAGACCGAAGTATTAAATAGTGCCTATTTTCAAACTATGGCAAATCTATGCGTTCCTAATGAACACGTAGTCGAATTGCTTGAAAAGTTGCACCCAAACACCAAGCTGGGCATTATTACCAATGGCTTTACAGAGCTGCAAGATTTACGGCTTGAAAAGACAGGTTTAAAGGAATTTTTTGAGGTGGTGATTGTTTCACAAGAGGTGGGCATCGCTAAACCACACGCCAAAATATTTGAATATGCAATTGAAAAAATGGGTAACCCTGCCCCGGGTAATGTTTTATTGGTTGGCGATAATATCCGCAGTGATATTGGCGGCGGTAACAATGCCGGCTTCGATACTTGCTGGTATAATGTCGATAAATCAACCGCCCCACAAAACATCAAGCCAACCTACGAAGTCGCTTCTTTTGCAGCCTTAGATGCTCTAATCGTCAAGCAGCCAGATTAGCCTACAAGACATTACTCCGTAATACACCGCTTTTAAGATAATCTATAAAGCGGTGCACTAAAAGCATCCAAGAATCTAAAAGTAATAATAGTCGAGCGCAGCTCGCTCCTTCTCACCACCCCTCCACACAGGCTTTGCAAGGCGTGATGAGGGCCACCTATTCTAGACCCTCGCCGGCAGGACGCCGGCGCGGAGCCTACAGGGACGTATTCACGGCGTGTCTATAATAGGTGGC
>JAWUVP010000036.1:0-17763 GCA_034112285.1 Gammaproteobacteria bacterium | reverse complement strand
AATAAACCCATATCCAATGCCCCATCATCATGGGGCATTTTTTTGTGCGCTTAATGTGTGAATTTAGGAGAAATTTTACCCATTTCCTTGACAGTATTGAATATTAGGGTCTATAGTGAATTTATGTGGAGAAAAGTGGATCTTTGTGGTATTTTCAAGATTCACCATTATAAGGAAGTTAGACCATGTTCAGAGGTATTAGCGCGCTCAATTTAGACGCCAAAGGCCGGTTAGCCATACCGACCAAATACCGCGAGCCCCTTAAAGCGTCTTGCGATGGTCAACTGATCGTCACTATCGATACTGAACAACCTTGTCTATTATTATACCCCCTAGGTGAATGGCAAACGATTGAAGCCAAGTTGGCTAATCTGCCTAGCTTTAACCCAACTGCACGGCGTATTCAGCGTTTGTTGATAGGTCATGCTACCGACGTGGAATTGGACGGTAATGGCCGGTTAATTTTACCGGCAACTTTGCGTGAGTATGCAGGGCTGGATAAAAAAGCGGTCTTGCTTGGGCAAGGCAAAAAATTTGAAATTTGGAGTGAAGCAACTTGGCAGGCCAGCCGTGATGAATGGCTCGCTGACCCGTTAGATTTAGCCGATGTTTTACCCGAACAACTTGAGACTTTATCGTTATGAGTGAGCATATTTCAGTGCTATTAAAAGAAGCGGTAAAGGGCTTGGCCATTAACCCTGAGGGCGTGTACATCGATTGCACGTTTGGGCGCGGTGGTCACAGCCAAGCTATTTTAGAGCAGCTAGCACCGGCAGGCCGATTAATCGGCATTGACCAAGACACGGCGGCCATTGCGCATGGCCAACAACGGTTTGCAGCAGAATCACGCTTACAGTTGGAGCATGCCTCCTTTGCTCAGTTGCAAGCACTGGCAGCGGCTAACGAGGTGTGTGGCACGGTCGATGGTATTTTATTAGATTTGGGGGTGTCATCACCACAAATCGACGAGGCAGAGCGCGGCTTTAGTTTTATGCAAGATGGTCCTTTGGATATGCGCATGAACCCCACGCAAACCTTAACGGCCGCCAGCTGGATAAACCAGGTGGCTGAAACTGAAATGGCCGATGTTATGTATCAATACGGCGAGGAGCGTTATAGCCGCCGTATTGCTAAAGCCATTGTTAAAGCGCGGCTAGAGACAGAAATTACGCGCACTTTGCAATTGGCTGAAATTATTAAAGAGGCGCATCCCAAGTGGGAGCAACATAAACACCCCGCAACACGAGTGTTTCAGGCGATACGCATTTTCATCAACGATGAGTTTGGCGCTTTGAAACGAGTATTAACCGATAGCTTAGACGTCCTAAAACCGGGAGGACGATTAGTAGTAGTGAGCTTTCACTCACTAGAAGATCGTATCGTAAAACAGTTCATGCGCTTGCATGCTAAAGGGCCAACGATGCCCCGGCACTTGCCACTACCCAGTGGTCAAGAGCAAGTGCTACGACTTAAATTAATGGGTAAAGCCATTAAACCCAGTGCCGATGAAATTAAAGATAATATACGCAGCCGCAGTGCCGTGCTACGTATAGCAGAAAAAATATAACAGGAAAAAAATGAACACAGCAGCGAAAGCGATAACTCAATCTAGCCGAGAGCATGATGCTTTTTTCGCCGGCCTAGTCACGCGCGAACATGTTACTTTATTATTACTGGCTTTAGCGGTTTTTATTTCTAGCTTTGCCGTAATTTATACTAAAAATTGTCAACGTAATCTCTATATTCAATCTCAATCTTTCAGCGCAGCAGCCAACCAAATGCAAACCAATTGGGGCAAGCTTTTGTTGGAGCAAAGTGCTTGGTCACAACAAAGCCGCATTGAGAGTATTGCAACCCAAAAACTAGACATGGTTTTGCCTAAACCTCGCGCGATTGTTATGGTGCAAGAGTGAGACGCCAGTCTCACACGTCTGATTCTTACCCTTGGCGCTTTAAAATTGTTGTTATCTTGCTCGGGCTAGCTGCTGCGGGATTAATTTATCGTATGGTTGATTTAATGGTGGTGAAGCGCCATTTCTTAGTTGGGCAAGGGGATGCGCGCATGGTGCGCATTATTAAAACCCAAGCCTATCGTGGCATGATTATGGATCGTAATGGCACGCCATTAGCCATTAGCACACCGGTGGATGCGGCATGGGCCGATCCACAATCGGTTAAAGCCTTGTCGCCTGCGCGCTTGCAACATTTGGCCAAAATTCTTGATATGTCTGAAACCACTTTACAGCGTCGTTTAAGCTATAAGCACCGTGAATTTGTGTATTTAAAACGCCAGTTAACGCCGGTTGAAGCTGAAAATGTGCAAGCTATGGATATTTCTGGGGTGTTTTTAAAACGTGAGTATCGGCGTTATTACCCTGAAGGTGACGTCATGTCGCAAGTGGTGGGGCTGACTAATATTGATGATCATGGCCAAGAAGGTTTAGAGCTGGCTTACAATCGACAGTTAGAAGGAATTGCCGGTATAAAACGGGTGATTAAAGATCGTCTCGGGCATATTGTTTCAGAACTGCAAGAAATTCGTGTGCCAAAACGTGGCCAAGATTTAACTCTGAGTATAGATAGACGCATTCAATATCTTACCTATCGCGCCCTGGCCGATGGGTTTAAAAAATTCAAGCCCAAGTCTGCTTCTGCCATTGTATTAGATGTGCATACTGGTGAAATTTTAGCGATGGCGAATTTACCTTCATATAACCCGAATAACCGTCCTAAAATGCACGACGGCCGCTATCGTAATCGCGCTGTGACGGATGTGTTTGAGCCGGGTTCGACTATGAAGCCATTTGCTGTCGCCGTAGGGTTAGATAGCGGTAAGTATACGCCTGACACCATTATTAACACTAACCCTGGCTGGATGCGTGTTGGGCGCAATATTGTGCGCGATGAGCATTTCAAGGGCGAGGCTAGTGTGACCAAAGTGTTGCAAATTTCTAGTAATGTTGGCGTGAGTAAGATGATTTTGTCGCTGCCTTTAAATAACTTGCACGATAAATTACAAGAATTAGGCCTGGGCCAATCCACGCATAGCGGCTTTCCTGGTGAAAGCTCAGGTTATTTGCCCAACCCAAGGCAGTGGAAATCGTTTGCGGCGGCAACACTGTCGTTTGGTTATGGCGTGTCGGTCACCACGCTGCAATTAGCGCAACTCTATGCCACATTGGGTAACGGGGGAATCGAAACCCCTGTGAGCTTTCTTAAACAAACCCAAGCACCTGCAGGTAAGCAAGTTATGCAACCGGATACGGCGCATGCCATTTTGAAAATGTTAGAAACGGTAGTTGAGCCAGGCGGCACCGCGCCATCTGCTCGCGTGCCAGGTTATTGGGTGGCAGGTAAAACAGGAACTTCACGTATTGTAGGCCCTCACGGTTACGAGCGTCATCATCATAATGCTGTATTTGCAGGGGTAGGGCCGGCCAGTAGACCTAAAATAGTTGTGGTGGTGTTTATGCATGATCCACAAGCTGGGGTATACTATGCCGGTTCAGTGGTTGCGCCTATATTTGCAAATATTATGAGCGGCACTTTACGGGTTCTTGATATTCCTCCTGATCATTTGGGGAGCTCGCAACCTTAACGACTTACCCCCGAGACAAGAATCTCGGGGGATGTTCATATCTGAGTCAAGGTTGAGCGAAAAAGGACTGAAAAGAGCGGAGTGTATATCTATACATGAGCACTTTGAAGGCCTTTTTCGCTCAAGATTGGCCAAAGATGGACATCCCTTTGCTACAGGGTGCACTATCTAACAATAATGGAAAAAACATGGCGAATAAAAAACACAGCATGATGCTGAAAACGTTATTAGAAAAATGGCTAATCGTACCTGAAATGGCTAACGTTGAAATTACCGGTCTTAGTCTAAACAGCAAAACCCTTAAACGTGGCGATTTGTTTTTTGCCTACCCGGGCACGCAACAAGATGGCCGCGCTTATATTGAAAGCGCCATTGAAAAAGGCGCTGCCGCGATTGTGGCCGAAGCTAGTTTGGGAGTGAGCGAAAATTTAACCTCCGTTGACAAGCAAGGTCGCATGGTTCCCGTTTTAACTATTCCTGATTTAGCGGGTTATTGCAGTGCGATTGCCAGTGAATTTTATGGTAATCCTTCACAAAAAATGCGAGTGATTGGCATTACGGGCACCAATGGTAAAACCTCTTGCACCTATTATTTGGCGGCGGCTTTTACGGCGCTAGGCACAAAATCTGCTGTGATGGGAACAATTGGTTGTGGGGTTTACGGGCAAAAACTCGAAGATACCGGGCTCACCACGTCGGATGCGATTAGCGTACAAAAAAACTTAGCAGAATTACTCACTAAAAAAGTCGAAATTGTAGCCATGGAAGTGTCCTCACATGCCTTGGTGCAAGGTCGAGTTAATGGCGTGCATTTTGACCGAGCTATGTTTACCAACTTGTCGCATGATCATTTAGATTATCATGGCACCATGCGTGAATATTGGCGCGCTAAAAAACGTTTGTTTCGAGATTTTCCGCTTAAAAATGCCATTATCAATGCTAAAGATCCCTACGGGCGTAAATTATTATTAAAACTCTGGGGCGAGCAATACGTTTGTGGTTATTCACCAGCGCCCGTTCCGGCCGGCGTGTCGCAAATTCCTTTGGTCACCGCGCACGACATTAAATTTACCACCCAAGGCATGCAGGCTAGAGTGCAAACGCCTTGGGGTTTAGGGTTATTGTCTAGCCCGCAAATTGGCCGTTATAATTTAAGTAATTTGTTGGCCGTTACGGCCACGATGGGCACCATGGGTGTGCACATTGATGACATTATGGATTGCATGAAAAATTTACCGGTGGTGCCAGGGCGTATGGAATTTATTCGCCAAAAAAACCAACCCTTGGTCGTGGTCGATTATGCCCACACCCCTGATGCGTTAGAAAAAGTGTTAACCGTTTTAGGTGAACACAGCGTAGGCAAAATTTGGTGTGTGTTTGGTTGTGGTGGCACGCGTGACAGTGACAAGCGCCCAGTGATGGGTGAAATTGCCACCCGGTTGGCCGACCACGTGATCGTGACCGACGATAACCCACGCTTGGAAGCCCCGGAATTAATTGTGGAGCAAATTGTTGCTGGAATGAAGCATAAAAAGAAAAAAGTGATTGAGCACGATCGTGCCAAAGCCATTGCTTACGCGCTGAAACATGCGGCACCAGATGATTGTGTGTTAATTGCCGGTAAAGGTCATGAGACTTACCAATTGGTGGGTAAAACACGTAATTATTTTAGTGATGTAGAGCAAGTGCAAAGCATTCTAAAAAAACGGACAAAAAGCAGCAATGATTAAGCTTCCATTATTACAAGCCTGTGCGGTGTTGGGCATTCCTGCTCTTGATACGGAGGTTGAATTTTGTGGCGTGAGTAATGATACGCGCGCCTTGCAAGCCGGCAATTTATATATCGCCATTAAGGGCGCCAATTTTGACGGCCATGCTTATTTGTCGCAAGCCAAAGCGGCCGGCGCCGTGGCGGCGGTGGTGAGTGAGCCGGTAGATTGTGATTTTCCGCAACTGTGTGTGCCCGACACCACGCTAGCAATGGGTCAATTAGCGCAATATTGGCGTGAAAAATTTACCTTGCCTATCGTGGGCATTACTGGCAGTTGTGGCAAAACGACTACCACGCGAATGATGAGTGCTATTTTGTCGCAATGCGGCTCAACTTTATTTCCAGAAGGGAATAAAAATAATCAGTGGGGCGTGCCTCAAACCTTATTTAAGCTTCAAGCCGAGCATGAATTTGCTGTGATAGAAATGGGTGCCGACAGAGGCGGCGAAATACGCTATTTAACCGGCATTGTGCAGCCCGATGTTGCCATCCTCACCAATGTGGCCCCGGTGCATATTGAAGTGAGTGACGGGGTGGGCTTTGGCAGCCTTGAGGGTGTGTTTAATGAAAAAAGTCAGATTTTTCGAGGTTTACCGGCAACAGGTACCGCCATTGTGTGTGCCGATGAGGCTTATTTTTCAAGATGGCAAACACTGTTAGCCGACTCAAAATATTTAAGCTTTGGCTATGCGGACACCGCAGATGTGTGCGCAAAAAATTTACGCGTTAATGCGCAACTACAATATCAATTCGAACTTTGCACTCCAGCCGGTAATGTTGAAGTTCAGCTCTCGAGCCTAGGTCGCCATAATGTAGTTAATGCCCTCGCAGCTAGCGCGGCGGCCTTAGCGTTAGGGGTAGATTTACCCACCATTGCAGCAGGCTTGGCCAATGTGCCAACGGCATCTAGACGTATGATCAAACATACCACGCCTGAAGGTGCCACTTTAATAGACGATAGTTATAATTCAAACCTGAAATCAGCCAAAGCCGTGATTGATATGCTGGCCGATCACCCAGGGCCAAGCATTGCGGTGCTGGGTGATATGAAAGAAATTGGCGCACAGTCTGCCGAGTTTCATCGTGAAGTGGGCGCTTATGCCAAATTGAAGCAGATTGACCATCTGTTTGCTTTTGGTGAAGAATCCATTGCAATGGCGCAAGGTTTTGGTGATAATGCCCAGCATTACCTCGATGTTGAACCTATCGCGCAAGCGATTAAACCTTTACTTAGCCATGACACGTTGTTAGTCGTTAAAGGCTCATTAAGCACCGGAATGGATCGCATTGTAAACCGCTTACTTAAATAAACAGATTGCCACGTCGAACTGCTGTTTGCAATGACGTTAAGGATACCCACTTGTTATATTGGCTCGCACAATGGTTAGTACAATACCACAATGATTTTCGTATTTTCGAGTACTTAACTTTGCGTGGCATCTTAAGTGTCGCCACTGCGCTATTGATGGCCCTGCTCATGGGCCCATATGTCATTCGTAAACTTACCGAATACAAAGTCGGTGAAAAAGTGCGTGATTTAGAGCAATTAACCAACCACCAAATCAAATCTGGCACGCCGACCATGGGCGGCGTGCTCATAATGTTGTCTATTTTTGTGACCACTTTATTGTGGGCAGATTTAAGCAGTGTTTATATTTGGTTATTGATGTTTGTTACTTTTAGTTTTGCCCTGATTGGTGCGTACGATGATTTTTGCAAGCTAACCAAAAGTGGCCGCCGCGGTTTGTCAGCCAAAGTAAAATATGCTTTGCAATCGGTTGTTGCCCTGGTGGTCTCTTTAATTTTATATCACTACGTTTCCCCGGAGCAAACGCAATTCGTGATCCCATTTTTTAAAGGCGCATTTATCCATATTGGATTTGGCTTTGTGATCGTAAGTTATTTCGCTATTGTGGCTACTAGTAATTCGGTTAACTTAACCGATGGGCTAGATGGCTTGGCCATTATGCCCACGGTGTTAATTGCCGGCGCTTTAGGTGTGTTTGCTTATTTAACCGGTAACGAACTTTTCGCACATTATTTATTTATTCCTTACATTCCGGGTGTGGGTGAAATTGTTATTTTTGTAGGCGCCATTGTAGGCGCAGGCTTAGGCTTTTTATGGTTCAATGCTTACCCAGCGTTGGTGTTTATGGGTGATATTGGCTCATTAGCATTAGGCGCGGCACTAGGCTTAATGGCGGTGATGGTGCGCCAAGAAATAGTGTTTATTTTTATGAGCGGTGTGTTTGTATTGGAAGCGTTATCGGTGATTTTGCAGGTAGGTTCCTTTAAGTTACGAAACGGTAAACGCATCTTTAAAATGGCGCCGATCCATCACCATTTTGAGCTCAAAGGCTGGCCAGAGCCGCGTATTATAGTGCGGTTTTGGATTATCACACTTATCTTGGTATTAATTGGTTTGGCCACGTTAAAAGTTCGCTAAGCAGGCTTAGCCATTAATGTTAAAGCTTGATCAATAACCCATTGTTTGTTTTTTGTAGTGTGAATCGCTTCACCCAATTTCATCATTTTTTCTGTAAAATCCCGGTCGGTTTTTTGTTTATCCAGTAAGCTTAATAATTTTTGTGTATTCATTCGCGTTAACAAACCACTGTGTACCAGCTGCCCAGCTCCCCATAAACCTTGCGCAATGCTTAAATGTTTCGGGTGTTTTGCCAAAAATGCAATCAGCAACGGCGTGGCTTTTAAATAAGCATATTCACGCGCCGCAAGCCCTAAGCCTTGTAGCCCAAAAGCAAAATTTTGATTGTTGGGATGGTTAATTAAGGCTTCTAATAGTAAGGTTTGTAACTTAGGCGAGAGATTAGTGTTACGCACTAAAAAGCCTACATTGCCAATAGACTCACTAAAATAAGCACTATTTTTTATAAAACGCGGATAATTTTTTTTATCATCACTTAATATTTTTTCATAAATCGCTAATAAAGCTTTAGCATTTTTATGGCTAGATTTAGCGCTACTGGCAGTAATATCTGATAAACCAATCAAAACATCACCGATGAGAACTTTTATTTTTATAGGAATGTCATGATTTCGTACGCTGTTATTAAAGGCTTGAAAGCGAGGATAACTAATTATATTGTGATAGAACAAATCAATTAAACGGTGTTGGGCTTTGGTCACAACAGGGTGATCGTGGCTGGCGTAGCCGTAGCATAGAGTGTTGAGGCTGCAAAGCAGCAGTAGGGCGGTGAATAGCGTGCGGACTTGCCGGGGCATGGTTTACATCCTTGTTGCCTAGTTTTTTCAATTTTAGCGGATGTGGGAATAAATAGCAAAAAGGGGCTTTGCTAGGGGGGCGTGATGAACGCCCCCTTTTCAAGCCACGCAGTGAATATTTTTTATTTTTTTATGCATCCCTGCAAAAAATAAAAAAACCTGCCCAAGGACTCTTGTCTTTATCCGTTTCACCCCTGTACGCCCCTCGCCGGCGTCCTGCCGGGGAGGGGCTTGAATCGGTCGTAAGAACGGTCATTATCACACTCTGTGCTTGAAATCTAATGGCGGCATGCTACCATTAGGTCTAGATGAAACAAGGAAGCTTCTATGCCCTCATACACACTCACCCATCGTATTAAGCAGGTCACTTGCCTCATATCACTCCCACTACTACTGCTTGCCGCCTGTAGCAGCCAAGCAGCCACCTCTCAACCGGTTAGCCCACAGAGCAACCACTGGTATTTGAGTAGCGTGCTTGGTTACGGCGTCATCGGCAAACTAACAAGCCAGCGCGTGCCAACCAACTTCGATTCATCAAACGACTACCTGGCTGACAATAGTTTCAGCGTTTCACCCCTGCTCAGCATAGGCGGTGGCTACATCTCACACTTGTCACCCAGACTCGCGCTGCACAGCGGGCTTAGCCTGCATTACCTCGCGCCGTTTAACGAAACGGGCGCTATCACCGCCGATGGCGTGTCAAGCAACTCCCTTTACACCTACACGGTCAACAGCATGGCGCTGATGGCCGACGCCAGCCTTGTCTACCAGTTAAATAACCCTCACCTCGACAACGTCTATGCCCGCCTGTCAGTGGGCATGAGTCAAAACCGCGCCAGTGGTTACCACCGTATAAACGGCGCAGGCGACGCGTCACCGTCTATGGCCTTTGCCAACCATACTGAAACCGGATTCGCCTACGGCCTCGGTATTGGCATGCAGTTCAAGCTCTCCGCCCACTGGCGAGTTGGCCCAGAATACCAATATTGGAACCTAGGCACAGTGAGCCTCGGCCAGGGCAAAAACATCGAAGGCAACGCACGAGGTCCACTCAAAGGTGGCTCACTCAACACGCAAGGACTTGCCATAGTGCATGCCACTTACCGTTTCTAATAAGGATATTACTCATGAAAAAAAGCTTGGTTATTCTCTTCTCTCTTGGTCTATTAACCGCCATTACAACCCCATTAATGGCTGCTGGCAACCTCATTGTCACACCTGTGACACTCTTTCCGCTTACCCTGGCCGTCGGCAATCAAGCGACTGCCGAGTATAAAGTCACCAATCCTGGCAACGTGACCTTGTACCACATTCAAGTAAGCAAAAAACCCAGCTTTGTCACCGTCACAACCCCTGTTACCGGCACACAGTGTCAGCCAGACGGCTCACTAGCCTCCGGAGCCAGTTGTTACATTGGCTTGGCCATTAATAGTATCAGTGCAGGCAGCACAGCCATTCCCAGCGATAACATGCCTGCCGTCAGTGCAAATGATGGCACCTATATCAGCTACCCATCCTTAGCAGAGCAACGCTTTAACGTGACCGCCGTGACCTCTACAACCGTCAGCGCGACAGTATCTCAAGACTTGCCCGCCAATATCAGCGACGGCAGCGTCCATCTTGCAACAATCGAATTTGCCAATGATTCACAGCAAGCCCTCACCAATGTGCAAGCAGAGCTTGAGTCAACCGCCGGGTTTGCGCTCGACAGCACAACCTGCACTGGGACACTCGCAGCTGGTGGCAGCTGTCAAGTGCAAGCAACATACACAGTACCACTTAGCAGCTCAGGGCCAATTGCCTTGTCGGTTACCTTGAGCTCAAACCAAAGCGACACCGCCATCGCACAAATGAGCAGCACCATCACCGACGTCACAATGACCGGCACGAGTGTGCCATTGCCCGCTTACATTAACCAAGGTGTCACCTATTCGATGGGCTATAGCTTTACCAATAGCACCGATACCGCACAGAGCAGTAGCACAGCAACAAAGATAACAACAGCGCTGACAGCACCATCAGGAGCAGTGATGAGCAATCAATGCGATGCAATGAGTAGCTTAGCCGCCGCCACCAGCTGCATGATAACAGGACATTACACCATACCGGACGCCCAGACAGCGGAGGTCAATTTCGAGGCCACCTTGGCTTATCAACAAGGAGCAAATGTACACTTAGCCCATAGCAGTCAGGTGATTACGAATGCGGGGGTAAAATGTTGGGGGCGCAATGTCGAAGGCGAGCTAGGCGATGACAACAATGAGAACCGTCTCACGCCCGTCGCGGTAAAAGACTTAGGCTCTGGCGTGGTGGCGATAACCGGTGGGGGATTGCACACCTGCGCGCTACTGCAAACCGGCGCAGTAAAATGATGGGGGCACAATTTCTATGGCCAGCTAGGCGATGGTCAGAGTGGCTTTGAGGCTGACAGCCCCACGCCCGTCGCGGTAACAGACTTAGGCTCTGGCGTGGTGGCGATAACCGGTGGGGCATACCACACCTGCGCCCTACTGCAAACCGGTGCAGTTAAATGTTGGGGGCGCAATGCCCAAGGCCAGCTAGGCGATGGCAATAGTGGCGACAATGCTAACAGCCTCATACCCGTCGCGGTAAAAGACTTAGGCTTAGGCTCTGGCGTGGTGGCGATAGCCAGTGGGTTAGAGCACACCTGCGCCCTACTGCAAACCGGCGCAGTTAAATGCTGGGGGTACAATAACAATGGCCAGCTAGGCGATGGTCAGGGTGGCGGCGAGGCTAACAGCCCCAGGCCCGTCGCGGTAACAGACTTAGGCTCTGGCGTGGTGGCGATAACCGGTGGGGGATACCACACTTGCGCCTTAACATCAGCAAGCTCAGCATCAAGGTTTTCAAGCTGAATGAAGGCTTGCAACACCACATTTTGCTGACGGGGTCAGGTTGATCTTCCCCCGGTTTAACGGACACTCAATATCGGCATAAGGCTGCTTTTTTCTTTCTTAAGTAAACGACTAAGCCGTCCTACATTGCCTTATGCCGATGCCTGACCTCATAGCTCCAACCGCTACAGTAAGGCTGCATGGTTTTTTGAAAAAACAACTTCTCTTTTGATGTGCCCGAGCAAGTCGCAACTTTTTTTTGTGAAAAGGTTAAGCATCAAATGCTGCGGCATCAGGATTTAAGGGTGCTGAATATGAAATTTTGTGTTCAGCACAAAATTTATCTATTCCCCGTCTTAACACCCGCGTATCGACAGATTGGACAAAGCTAAGTGCTTTTGCAATGTTAGGCTCATCGGTATCTAATTTCACAGAGGCATAGTAGGCTGTTTTTGCTTGTAAGAGGTTTGTGTTTTCTCCCTCATGTTGCGCTTCTTCAATTTGTTCGCGAGGTGAATAATGCATGCTATATTGTCTTTGTTTGCGAGCATCTTTGAATGTTTCCATACGAATGATTGGAACATGTTGACATAGCTTTGTGAATTGTTCTTCTTCTAACCGTTCTTTTATGCTCTCACGTAAGGCCCCCATTTTTGCAAGCCACATAACAAACACCCGCGGAAATCGACCATTGGGGTTAGTTCTCATCGCATCAAGTTCTGCACATAAGTCATAGAACATTCTAAATAAATTGGTGATTGTTTCACATGCTTCCTCATCCATCGCAGGTAATCGAGGTTTAATAAAAGTCTCTAATGCTCCTATTAATTTCTTTGTCACATTTTGACTGATGCCGAACTTAGAGATAGCGCCTTGTTGAGGAGCAATGGCATCTATGGTTAATTTTTGGCAGTCCACTAAGCCTTTCGAATAGTCGCCCAGCTCATTGAGTGTTCGTGGCTCTTTAGGGTGAACTAAACAATTTCGAAATCTTACAATAAAATTAGAATTTTTTTCTAGACCATGAGTTATAGATAATGCCCTCATGATTTCAAGATAGCGAATCAAGTCGAATAATAATTGGTGCTTGTTGATAATATTATCTTGTTCTGAAGGGGTAACAATGTTCTGTTCGCCGTTGTTAAGTGCATTAAGTAAGCCTTGCAAGACAGGAGCAACACTTTGCTCTAGCGTTTGAGCACGCTCTTCCATACGCGCTTTTTTATATTCAGCACGCCGAATTTTCCATAAAGCTTGGTCTGGATTTGGCTGAGCCACGCCCACAACAGCAGGTTCTTCTTCTACTTGCGGGAGAACTATCTCAGGGGTTTTGCCTGGCTTCCGATGGTGTAATAAATTACACCATCGAACACACTCGTCTAGAGCTGGGCTGGACTCCATGATTTGTTTGTTTGCTTTTCTGCAAAAAATTAACGCCTGTTCGTTTTGCTGTTCTAATACACTTCTGTGAATTATTTGTTCAGCTCTAGAAAGATAGATGTAATGTGTGTTTATTTCTAGTTGCTGTTTAGACAAACCATGAAGGTGTGTTTGCACCTCAGAGCGCAGGGTCATTATTATATCCAGATGTGATTTGTTCTTCGATAACAGAGCTGTCGTTTTTGAGTTTTGGTTTTTCTCACTTATATATTGCTTGGAAAAGCTCTCGTGCTGGGTGATGTATTTCAGGATTGAAGCGTTACATGCGGTTAGTGACTTTACTCGTTCACGAAGCTTGTTCCCCATATAATCAGTAAATTCACAAGCAGCCGAATAAGCATGATCAGATGTTTGCTCACAAGAATTTTTAGCTAAGGTTAGGAGCTTGATTGTGATGTTAGATATTTTCTGTTGCCAATTTTTCTTGGAAAACAAAGGGATCGTTATTAAAACCCCTTCACTAGAGTCGAAAAAAACCTCTTCTAACTCAAAATCATTTTCGATAAAAGCTGTTTTTATTTGTTGCATGCCATATCGTGTTAGCTCATAGCTTTTCACATTCTTATTCTTCTCAAAAAAATCAACATGCTCTTTTTTTTCAGGAATCTTGGTGTCAAACCTCTGGACGTATTCAATGATTTGAGTAGGATTTATTTTCCAATCAGCATTGTAAGTAATAGTAAGGTTGCAATTTTCAGGGTTTGTTGGCTCTTGCCTTTGTGCAGCAATTGCAAATGTTTTTAGCAGCATAAAAATATCAGAAAAATTTTTATTGATAAGGCTGTGTCGCTCTTGTCGTTGCTCATACTTATTATGTGCATAATGACCTAAGCCTGTTAAGCTTAATATACCAGCAACTCCCATGCCTAAAATCTTTGGATGCAGGAGGATTTCTTTTGCGGCTGTCACAGTATAATCATGGGCTTCTACCACAGCATCATTAAACTTTTCTGTCATCCAAGAGCTATAGGACTTGATGGCTGCATAATTTTTTTCAGGGTTAAGTTCCGCCATCTGGTTATCACTAAATGCTGAGGTTTCAGGTGATATGTTTTTTTGGGCCCATGTAGCGACACGAAATAAGCTAACTTGATAGTCTATGACTTTTGGAAGAATTTTTTCTAGTCCATGCGATTTTTCATATTTAACTAAAAGACCTAACAGTTCTAATAGCTGTATAAATAAAATTTCTACTCGAACAATCTGATTTTTTTTGTTATTTTTCCGATATGAGAGCCGATTTTTTTATAGTAAATGTCTACTTTATTTATTAGTATCTTACTTGGTTTGGATTCAATAAAATTTAGCCATAATGTCACGTAAGGGTGTAGGCTAATCTCTAAGTCTAAACCGTGCCTTGAAGAATCGGTCGACCTTTGTTCTATTATGATTTTCTGTAGGTGTATTTTGCCGATAAAGCTATCTAGCATTAATTTATGAAGTTTTTGCTCTTGACACAGTGACGGCAAATCCATTTTATCCCCTGGTATCAAAAATGGGAATATATGAGCCCATGCAGAAATTTGTGAGCGATAACAAGGGATCATGGCGAGATAGTAGATATATTGGCGTAATTCCGCCTTTTCATTTTCGCTAAGTCTAAATGTATTACGGTGAATCAAGGCGTTAACCGTATAATAATGATATAAATCAC
The DNA here is from genome assembly GCA_034112285.1 of Gammaproteobacteria bacterium. Lineage (GTDB taxonomy): Bacteria > Pseudomonadota > Gammaproteobacteria > JABDGN01 > JABDGN01 > JAWUVP01. The sequence goes on along the minus strand of JAWUVP010000036.1, from coordinate 3,202 downwards.
TAACATAGATATTAATAAAGCTATCATAAGCTAATTTTAAGGGACTGTTTATTGATTTTTTATTAAAATTGCCATCAAGCTCAATTTTAGTTAGCACGTTCATGCCAATGTTGATTCTTTGCTGTAAATAGTCCGTGAATGTGAGTTTTTGCGTGTTTCCAGCTCGCAAAATGGCTATTTTTTTGCGGATATCTCGGGGCAACTGTAAGAAAAATTTTTGTGATGGAGGTTCAAATCCATTTTGAGAGAATCTCACATGATTTAAAGACGTAACATAACTTTTATGTAGAACTTCAAGCTCTCCTAATATAATAGACCGGGGGATTGAATCTAAATTTTTTCTATAGAGATATTTTGACAAGCCTTCTAGATTTGAGGCAGAGGCATACTCTGATACAAACATCCGATTCTTAGTATAAAAATCACTAAAATAGACTGCTGTTATATATTTACCTAGCGCTATCGGGATCAGTTCGATTAAAGGGAAGGTTACTGAAATATCTGCGTCTCCAATAGCCATGGGAGCAAAAATATTAGCTGTAGTGGGTAATGCTAGGCATGCGTATGTCAAAATAGGTCCTTAATTTTTGATTGTATTATGTCGTTTAAGGTGATGTATAAAACCTTGTAAGCTTGAGTTAACTGTTGCTTTAATTATCCAATCAACAACTAAACCTAATGAGTGCTCAAGAATACATTGCCAGTTAGTTCCGGCAGAACGAAATAAAATCCATTCTTCTCTGATTTGTATCACACCCTATCATCAAAATATTAAGTTAATATTAAATCAAATGTGTATTCCTATCGCGGAGTCAAGTATTGGCATAAAACCGCTATTTTCTTTCTTAAGTAAACGGCTAAGTTGACCTGCACCGCTTTATGGCAATACCTGACCCCGCAACTGTCATGTGTTGTCAGGTATGCAATTTATGGGGTTTATTACGCATGCTGATGAGTTTAATGGGGTGTTAGATACCTGTTAAATACAAACGCGTAAGGTCGATGGCAGAGTCAGATGTCTAGAACTGCTTCTGATTTTTATTTTAGCAGAATTGAATATATGTTAGCATCGCGATGTTTTACATGTACCATCCCTTATGGTTATTAAGAAAATATTGATTATAATCACTGCTCCTATTGCGAGATTAAGAATTTGACTATGAATTATCAGCTGTCCTCAAAAAAAATAATTGATATATACGTTCCGAAGGAAAACCTTAACCCGTTAATGGTATTAACCCCAAATGAGTTTATTACTCTTTCGTCTTCTGGTGAAACGAAGATAAGGTGTTTTACAAGCCCATCGGCTCAAGGGCACATAAGTAGTTTGACGGCGGTTGCTCGTCTTGCTGTTAGCTCTATAAAGGAATGCGATCTAGCTCAAGGTAAAGTGACTCAAAAACATACTGTTGAAAACTGTTGGTTGTTTTTTGTGGCAGATAAAAAATATTATTATGTAACAAGAGCTCGTAACATCAGAGGGCTCGATTCTGGTGGGGATAGTCTGATTGTCAGATTGGACTTTGCTTTGAATGAAAATTCAGTTTTTGCAGTATCGATGAATGGGGCCTATTTTTGTGTTGGTGTGAATAAAACACTTTACCTTGTATCAAAAGAACAAGGTGACGGCTCGCCTATTACGGTCGAACTGGGCTCGAATATTACTTGTGTTTGTTTTTCAGACGATGGTTTCTTGCTCGCAGTAGGTTGTGCAGAGGGTTCGGTGGTGTTTTATCTGCTACAAGATAATCCGGCGACTCAAAAAGTAGAAAGTCTTAAGAAAATTTATACCATAAATCAATCTGAACAAGCAATTTCTTGTTGCCGCTTCTTGCTTGATAATGTTCTATTTGTATTTGGCACAGTGAGTGGAGAAGTCTTTACGCTCTCTAGTGCGGGAATTTATGCTGAGCTTGCAAAAACACTCACTAAAAAAAGCTTGGTGCATTGTTATCTGATTTTTTATTATGGCCCACATAGTTTGCGCTTTGATAACACCTTTAAAAGAAATGAAGCGCTGATTAAGATTAAGCTAGCCGAAAAGCACGATAGGTTTGTTAGCATCGCACAAACTTTTTTAACAGATATGACACCACAGGACTTATATAAAGAGCTAATGGTTTTACCCTTTGCTTTGACGGCTAGTTTAGAAAAAGACATGCCAGCACGAACGTCAGCCTTTGCACCTCCTCACGCGGCTGCGTATGCCGCCACAGATGTGCAGCCATTTCCAGGAGGTGGGAGTAGCACGCCGTCATATCAAATCAATACTTCAGCTTATCTACAGGTGACAGATGAGGTGTCAAGTTCTTTGTCTGCCCCAGATGCTGCTGAAGGTTCCGTTTCATATTTTGATGCAGCCCAAAAAATCGTGAATATGTTCAAGCAAAGCTTATTGGTAATAGCCTGTGAGCAATGTAATGTTATCTACATTCAGTTTTTGCTGGAGCAAGGTGCTTCACTGTTTGAGAAAACATGTTTGTCGCAATTTTTAACGTCGCATCTTAATGGCTCAAAATCACCATGCTATTTTCTTTATGTTGCCTTGATGAAAAAGGTGATCCAAGACAAAGAAAAGTTGAGCCAATTATCTCTGCTATTAAAAAAACACTCTGATCCAGCAGGTACGAATAAATATTATTTCGGTGTTAAGGGCATAATTGCCTACCGGCTAAATGATTCAAAAGAAATTGAAGAGCCGCTCAAACGAGCTAGGTTAAGATATTGCAATTATCTTTTAGGCATTGCTTACTGTGATGGGAAAGTCGGTAGACAAGATTTACTTTTAGCCATGGAGTATTTGACCAAAGTTGCTTTAAGCAGCAATGCTGCAGCTGCAAAAAAGTTTCTTGCCAAACGTCGTTATAACCTGCGTTGCAAATTAATAACTATCTTAACTTATCGTAGTTTTCGTCATAATTTTTATACAGATGAAGTTATTCAAAAACTAAAAAAACACATTGATTATTGGGATCAAGATTTTAAGGGCTATACATTAAAGCAATATCAGGATTATCTCAGTGGTCAGGAAACAGCTAATCATACTTTTTTTGGCGTGAATGTATCAGACGATTCTGATGAGGAAGAAGAGCAGCGTTATGTGCAACAATCTGCTTTTGTTTCTGCGCCGATGCGAATGCATTATGAAAAGATTAGTGAGCATGCTGAATTTAAAAAGTTTTTGGACGGTTTAGGAAAAGTT
>JAWUVP010000035.1:0-55924 GCA_034112285.1 Gammaproteobacteria bacterium | reverse complement strand
TTCATAGCTTAAATTTGCTAGCTTTCACTAATTACATGTTGTTCATCGGCCCAAGCGCCAAAATCAATAAGCTTACAACGTTCGCTACAAAAAGGTTTATAAGTGTTGTCACCTGTCCAGGTGACACTTTGTTTGCAATGTGGGCAGTTAACTTTTAGCATTACACGCACAATGCCAATTTAAAATCGACATCCTCTTTAAATTGCGCGGGTTTTTCAGCCTCATTCAAGGTGAAAAAATGTAAGTTGACGCGATGGCGGCCAACACTCATATCGGGAAAGGCGCAAATTGTTTTGTCGACATACACGCGCAGCAGTTGGTAATCTATAGAGGTATCGAACATTTTTTCGTAATAGCCATTGACTGCGGTGACGTTAAAAAATTGTGTGCTTTGGCGCATGAGCATTAAATATAAATCTAATATGTTTTTGAAGTCATGAAAAGTACTTAACCAATGTTGTATATCTTGTTTGCATTTATCTTCACTTAAGTGCAGCCAGTAATGGTACATAGGTAAATCAAAATTGCGTGCGCCGCCGGTTTTGCTTAAACGCATGCGCACACTGTTAAGAAATTCATTTTGCTCAAGCTCGCTGTTGAGTTTGCCGCTAGAATTTTGTAAATATTGCACGCTGTCTGTGAGCTGCTGCAAAATATCACCTAAACGCGATTGGTCAACTTTATCATCACTCAAATGTTGGCTTAAATTATCTTTGCTTAGCAACAGACGCTTAGTGAGCTTGGCTTTAAAGTCGGGGCGATCTAACACGTTCACAATGTCAATGAGGGTGGCAATGGCGGCGCGGTTATTCCAATAGCCTTCATGGCTGAGCCGATAATCGGCTTGGGCAAACAAGCATTCTAAGCGTAAGCAAATACGCACGGTTTCGTGAAGCGGGTGTTCGTAGAGGACTAAGTTATCCATAAGTTATCTCGAGTTATTGTCTCTATTATAGGGAAAACTGGGGCAGTTTGGAAGCTTGATGATTTATTGAGGGGGTATTGAAGCTAAAATCAGCATGTTTCGTGCAGATATTTAGCATCTAACGATTTTACGGCTTGTTTGAGCTGAGCTAAGTCACCATTGTTTTCAACAATGTCATCAGCAATTTCCAAACGCGCTGCTCGACTTGCTTGCTGGGCTATCATTTTCTTTGCTAAGTTTGTGTCGATGTTATCACGGGCTAATAAGCGCTTTAGCTGTACCGTTTCATCACAGTCGACCACTAAAACACGCTGTAATAATGGATTGGGCAGCGTTTCCACCAAGAGTGGAATAACCACCATGCAATAGGCTGAGCTTGCCGCATTGATGGCGTCTTTCGTTGCGGCACGAATGCATGGATGCAAGAGTTGCTCTAGCCATTGTTTGGCTTCACTATCGGCAAAAATTCTTTCGCGCAATGTCTGACGGTCGAGTTGGCCATCTTTTTGTAGAATATCATCACCAAAATAAGCCACAATCGCTTTATAAGCTTCCTGGTCAGGCTCAACGAGTTGACGAGCAATGACATCGGTATCAATAATATCAATGCCTAGCTTGGCAAATTCACAGGCTACGGCACTTTTACCACTGGCAATGCCACCGGTTAAGCCAACGACTAGGCGTGTCATAAGAATAAGCCATAAAATAAGGGCAATAACTGTGCTTGAAACATTAACGCGAGCCAGCCTGCTACAGCAAGGAAGGGGCCAAAGGCAATGGTGGTGTGGCGGCCTTGTTTGCTAAGGATTAAATAAATGATGCCTATCACTGCGCCGACCAAGGCGGCGGCAAAAATAATAAGCGGTAGAGCTTGCCAGCCTAACCAGGCACCAAAAACAGCAAACAGCTTAAAATCACCATGCCCCATGCCAATTTTTCCGGTACATAAACGATAGCCATGCATAAATAACCACAAGCTCATATAACCGGCAATGGCACCTATTACTGCGCTTTCTAAGCTACAAAAAACATGAAATAAATTAAAACCTAAGCCTAACCATAGCAAGGGTAGGGTGAGGCTGTCGGGTAAAAGTTGGTGCTTCAAATCAATGCCAATCAAGGGTATTAAAGTCCAGGTGAGCAGCAAAGCGGCTACTGTTTGCCAGCTTACGCCATAGTGTGCCGCAACCACTAATGATAATAATCCGGTGGCCAACTCTACTAAGGGATACTGCAAGCTAATGTGCGTGCTACAGCGGCCGCATTTACCGCGTAATAGGCAGTAAGAGATGATGGGAATGTTATGCCAAGCACGCAGGCTGTGGCCACAACCTGGGCAGAATGAGCGCGGTAGTGACAGTGAAACGTTTTGTACGCTGAGTTTTTGTGATGCGGTGTCAATAAATTCATTACATTGCGCTCGCCAACTGGCTTCTAACATGAGAGGTAAGCGGTAAATAACCACATTTAAAAAGCTACCAATACATAAGCCCAGCACCAAGACGGTTAAATAATAAAACCAAGGATAAAATTGCAACAATGCGATAATGCTCAAACAGCTTTCCCCATTTCAAATATTGGTAGATACATGGCGATAACCAAACCGCCGACTAAGACGCCAAGAATAGCCATAATCATCGGTTCGATCAAGCTACTTAAGCCATCAACCATAGTATCCACATCTTCTTCATACACGCTGGCGGCTTTATTCATCATGGCGTCCAGCTCCCCGGATTCTTCACCAATGGAAGCCATTTGAATAATCATGTTTGGAAAGCGGCGAGTCATGTTCATGGAAGCATGAAATTGCTCACCGCTGGCGATATTGTCACGCATGCTTAAAATAGCTTTTTCAAAAACTTTATTGCCCGCGGCTTTGGAGGAAATGGTGAGGGCGGTGAGCAGCGGCATGCCGGCGGCAAAGGTGGTGGCGAGTGTGCGGCAGAAACGTGCAATAGCGGCTTTTTGCAGCAATGAACCAAATATGGGTATGTGTAAAGAGGCGGCATCGGTTAAATAATGGAATCTTTCGTTACGTTGTCTGGCAAGCACAAAAGCAATAATGGCTAAAACGGCACCGCCGGCTATCATCCACCAATAGGCTTGAAATATCTTTGATAAATCAACCACAAATTGGGTAAAAGCAGGCAAGTTGCCGCCGACACTTTTAAATAAGGTTTCAAATTGCGGAATAACTTTTACCAATAATATAGTGGTGACCACAAACGCGACCACAATCACTGCAGCAGGATAGGTTAAGGCCTTGCGAATTTTCTTTTTCATTGATTCGGTTTTTTCACGATAGGTGGCAATTCTATCTAACATAACATCCAAGGTGCCCGATTGCTCACCGGCTTCAATTAAGCTGCAAAACAAGCCATCAAATTGTTTGGGATGTTTGGCAAAAGCTTCTGCCAAGGTGGAGCCACTTTCTACTTGTGCTTTGATGGTGTTAATTAAGTCACTAATGGTGGGGTTGTCGGAGCCTTTGGCCACAATGTCTAAACCTTGCACTAATGGAATGCCGGAGGCTATCATGGTGGCGAGTTGGCGGCTAAAGGTGGCAATGTCGGCCGGGACGATATTTTTTTTGTTAAGGTTTTTCCACAGCTGGGATTGCTTGGTAATTTTTTTGACATTAATACCTTGGCGTCGCAATTCACTGCGAGCGGCCGCTAAATTTTTTGCTTTTAATTCACCCTCAATGCGCTTGCCATTTTTGTTGAGGCCGTGCCAATTAAATTGTGCTAAGACGATTTTTTTGGGTTTCTTCATCATAATCCTTTAAGTGGTCACCCGGTTAATTTCATCTAAGCTCGTCATGCCATTACGCACTTTATTTAACCCGGCTTCTCTCAAGGTTAGCATGCCTTCTTCTTCTAAGCGACGATGAATGTCTAGCGAGCTGCCGTGGTCCATAATGAGTGCTTGAATTTCGGGCTTCACTTCCAACATTTCAAAAATACCAATTCGGCCTTTAAAGCCGCCATTGCATTTTTCACACCCCACAGGTTTGTGAAGTTTTAAGCTCTCGGCTTCATTGGCTTCAAAGCCTTGCTTAACCAGTGCCGCACGATTAAGTGAGTAGGGCTCTTTACAATGGTCGCATAAGCGCCTAACTAAACGCTGCGCAATCACCAAGGTGACGGTGGTGGCAATGTTATAAGCTGCGGTGCCCATGTTTTCTAAACGGGTTAAGGTTTCTGCGGCGCTGTTGGTATGCAATGTGGATAACACCATGTGTCCAGTTTGCGCAGCTTTTATCCCTATTTCAGCGGTTTCTTTATCGCGAATCTCACCTAGCATTATGATGTCCGGATCTTGACGTAAAAAAGCGCGTAAGACGGTGGAAAAATCTAAGCCTGTTTTGGTGTTGACATTAACTTGGTTCACGCCGGGTAAATATATTTCCACGGGATCTTCTGCGGTGGAAATATTTTTTTCGGGGGCGTTCAATAAATTCAAGGCAGTATAGAGCGTAACGGTTTTACCACTACCGGTGGGCCCGGTGACTAGAATCATACCTTGATGATGTTCTATCGCATTCAAAAATGTTTGCTTTTGATCATCCTCAAAGCCTAACCCATCCACGCCAACATTTACGGTGCTAGGGTCTAAGATTCGCATAACAATTTTTTCGCCAAATAGCGTCGGGCAAGTGTTGACACGAAAGCCGATGGTTTTTTTATTGCCTAAATTAATTTTAAAACGGCCATCTTGTGGTACCCGTCTTTCAGAAATATCTAAGTCGGCCATGACTTTAATACGCGCCGACAAGCGTGGCGCTAAGGCAACATCTGGCGTGGCAAGCTCGTATAATTGACCATCTATACGGGCACGAATGCGATATTGCACTTCGTAAGGTTCAAAGTGAATATCAGAAGCGCCGCGATTAACGCTATCGAGAATAATTTTGTTAATAAAGCGCACCACAGGGAATTCAGAGGTATCGGTATGCTCGGTGGATTGCGATTGATAATTAATTTTGTCTAAATTACTATCGGCTAATTCTTTACTGTAATTATTAATCGCGCCAGAGGGTGCGCTAGTATTAGCACTAGACATACTTGGCGTGGCAGCTGCTTTAGGAACTTGACTGGTTAATAATCTTGCGAGCTTATCGTATTCCACCACTACGGGTTTAATGGTTAATTTATGGCTCTTAGCAAGCCCTGGCAACATCCCTAAAGCCTCTGGGGTGCTCACCGCAAGCAATAATTCTGTATCTTTTAAGCGCAATGGTAATAATTTGTGCTTATGTAATAGACTGGCATCTATTAATTTAGTGGGTAGGTCAAAGGTATTGACCGCTTTAATATCCAGCAGAGGCAACTGTGCTTCTTTTGCAAATAAGCGGGCTAACTCAGTGGCGTTCACATGCTGTTTTTCGACTAACAAATGGCTCAACGCTTGTTGCGTTTTCAGGCTTGTTTGCAGTGTTTCTCTGGCATTTTGTTGACTCAGTAGGTTCGCACCAACAACTGAATCCAGCAAATTTTGTACTCGTATTTTACGCATTTTTTTATTCCATATGCTTGTGCCCATTTATATAAATAGGGGAGATGACCTTCTCTTGAATAGAAGTATAGTAGGTTTTCACTAAAAAGACAGGCTTGATGGATAGTGACTTATGACCAAATATCAACAATTTACTAGAAAAATCAGAGAACTAGTTCTATACTGACATCTGGAAGCGCGCTGACACATACTGTGCCAGCTTCCAGTATATAACTAACATCGACAAGGAGATCATCATGATAATTGAACGGAAACAAAAAGGGTTTACCCTTATAGAACTCATGATCGTTGTAGCCATCATAGGTATTCTGGCAGCTGTTGCCATCCCGGCCTATCAAGACTATACACGACGTGCATACTTTAGTGAGGTCATTTCGACCGCAGCTCTTTTTACCACAGCTGTTGCGACATGTGCCGCAACCAAAGGTATTACTAGTTTTGCAACCGGCTGTACAACATTGGGTTCAAACTCTATCCCAGCAACAGTAACGACATCGCAAGTTACATCGGTTGGCTTAACTGCCACTGGTACAGCGGCTGTATTAACCATTACACCAGCAGCCGTTAATGGTATTCTAGCTACAGACCTTTACATCTTGTCAGGTAGCATTACTACTGGTCATGTTACTTGGATAGCAAGTGGTCAAGGTAACAGTAAATACGGTGTTTAATATAAGTTAACGCATAAACTTAAAGCCTCTGCAAGTCAGGGGCTTTTTTGTATCTGGCCAATAGGCATGCTACTATCTAACTTTGGATTTCCTAAGGAATAACAGGATGTTAGGTACTAGAATACGTTGGCAAGCAGTGGTTATGTTTTTGCTTAGCACTGCATTGGTGGTAAGTTTAGTTAGCTCACGTAATAACCTTGCGACGCTTAGTTTTAATTTCAGCTTATTAATTCTCGCCAGTTTTCTTGCCTTGCAAATGGCCTATCGCCAGTCACTTGCTTTACCTCGATTTCGCATCATGCTTGCCATGGGGTTATATTTACTCTGGCTGCTGATAAGTTTATCAGTCAACAATATTCCTAGCCTGAGTTATTACGGCTTTATGAATCAGGCCGCACTTCCCTTAGCTTTTTTTGCGACATTATTTGCTCTGCGCGAAGGGTGCAACTTTCAAGTTTGGTTTAATGTTATCGTCACCGTGATTGTGGCTTTAAGCCTTTATTGTATTATTCAATTTTTACATTTCAAACAAGCCCCACACGGTTTTTTTGAAAACAAAAATCTTGTCGCAGGGGCAATTAATTTAGTGCTATGGCCGGTTGTGGCGCGCTTTTTAAGTAAACATAATCGCTGGCTGTCGGGATTATTGGGTTTAGTTATCTTCATTTTGGCTTACACACAATTTACTGTTGCAAGCCGTGCAGCGCAAATTATCGGCTTGCTGGTGTTTTTGTTGCTGGTGTTTATGGCGCGCAAACAAATTGTTTGGCGGCGCTTGCTTGGCTTAGTGGTTATATTTGTATTGGCGTATAGTTTAGCCGCCGTTGAGGGCATTGCCTCGGCTGGGTTTAGCTCCAGCGCCTCGCTGGCTAGCACCTCACATGTTCGCTTGCAGATTTGGCAGCAAACCCTACCGTTAATTTTGCAAGCCCCGTTCATGGGTAATGGCTTGGGAACGTTTGCCTGGTTATATCCTAGTGTGCGCTTAGCAAATGAAGCCGGCAGCTCAGGGCTTTTTGCACATAACGACTATTTACAACTGTGGTGCTCTATCGGTTTAATCGGTTTGCTGATCTTTCTTTATATGTTGTGGCGCTTTGTGTTGTTGCAAACAAAAATAACTAAACTGCGCATGACCTCAACACGCTTAGAAGCAATAGGATTATTTTGTGGATTATTAGCAGTGTTACTGCACAGTGGTGTCACTTTTAATTTATATGTTAGCGCCACGCTGATTATTATGGGTGTTTTTGCCGCCAGGCTATTATGCATTGCCGGCGAGCTCATTCCATTAAGGCAAACCGCACTACAATGGCAACGTTATATTCGCCCGTGGATTTTTAATAGCATTACGATGGTTTTATTACTCTTAACCTTGCTAAGCAGCGCATTAATTAGCAGTAATTATCTTATTTACCGTCACGCGCAAAAACTTTACCAGCAGGGCCATGTGACTGCAGCCTTGAGCGAAGCTTATACCGCAACACGAGTATGGCCCTATGAGCAAACGCCATGGCAATTTTTAGTGAAGCAAAGCGTGGTGAATTTGAATTATACCAAGCATGCCAAAGGCAACTTGTCAGATATTTTATACCAGCAAGGCATGGTGCAAGTCAATATGTTGCAACGCATGAACCCTTATAATTCAATGGCGTATTTATATCACGGTAAGTTAGCCGAGTTTAAGCCCGCACAAAAATTAGCGCTGCGCCAACAACAAGCAATCGCCCTATATCAGCAAGCACTAGTGGTGAACCCTTGGAATGTGTATGCCCGAATGAGCCTTGCACAAGTGCTAGAGCAGCAAGGAAACATGGAGCAAGCCACTAAGGTGATGCTAGCAGGTTCTCAGTTGAGCTATCATGAGGTGGCTGGGTTTAAGCAGTATGAAAAAGCCTTGGATGAGTTGGCTGCAAAGTTGCAGCGCTTAAAGGATAAAAAGTAAGCTTGAAGTGACACGCGCGTTTTTAACGTTTCCTCGCACGCTTAGTTTATAGCGAAGCGGGGAACTGCCGTCGTCGCTGTTGGAGTGGCCATGCCCAGAATTTGAAGGGTAAACTTACTATAGATCACGGTCATCAATGCGATTCTTGTTTAGTCCGTGATTAGTTGGATTCAGAGTGGCAGCTAGATCCACGAAGCCATCGTGGTCTATCAGAGTGGCACCTAGACCTAGATCCGCGAGGTCATTGCACTTCACTTTTTTGTATTTAGTTTCAGCCGGAATTCCAGCTATTCTGCGAGGAACACCTTTAACAAGGGTGTAAACGCCATCACTCGTATCTAGGAATGTTGTGTTGTCTGCCGCCAACACGCTTGTTACTTCAGCGTCACCCGGCAGCCTGGTGGTTACTAGAGGAGAAAATCTTGTTTGCTTTACGTCCAACGGTTCTCCGTTGTGTTGGTTAATCCATACCCGGCTGTTCGAACCTCCCGTTAAGACGACGATATTCCCCTTGGCACAAGATACTGCAATAATTTTTTCACCCTGTAACAATTTAATATCCAAATTGTACCAACCTTTTTGATCACTTAAATATTGGGGGCTTAAAATCGAATCACCAATTATATATATGTTCTTATCTGTATAGGCAATGTTGTAAAAATCAGCGGCCGCGATTTTAAGAGTGTCAGTTTCTATGCGAGGCACCTTGTGTGCGTCATCACCCGGTTTGAATCCATCGGCACCGCTGATAAATAGTGTATGTTTTTTCTGTTTCTGGTCATATGCTATATAAAACACTCTACGCTTAGCAACAGCATAGGAATAATAATAAGCACAAGCGTGAATGTTAAAATCTGAGATGGGCTTTGTTTCTAGTACGTGCTCGAAACTCTCCAGGGTGTAATCAAGAAAATGAATTGCATTATCTAACACTACTGACAGTCTGTTTTTTTTAATCGTTGTTTCGAATGTGAAAGTTATTGATTTGATGTCTTTAGAGGCCTTTATTTTCAAGTGAGTATGAAGTTCTGGAAGGTCCCGGCGTTGAAAACGGTTTATATCGAATTGAACTGAATGATGTCCTGCAGCGTATGGAGGGTAAACATATAATAGAGTACGTTTATTTGTATGAACAAAAATATCATTGTCCATATATACATGGAAAATTTCTTCGTCAATCATTAAGTTTAAATTGGGTAATTCAACGCATTCAATAAATAGTGAAGGGGTGTGTATTAGAAAAAGTATTTTTTTTCCCGCAACATATAGACCTTCTAGAGTCCCTGCAGGTAGATTACGGTCCTGCCCCTGGCCAATGCTTATTAATTTTCTCATAATTCGATCATCTTGATTGATTTTTTATATTTATACATAGATAATTATAGACTATGATACTTAAGCTTATATTAAGCGACGTTTTTATATACGATTAATTTTTTCTTCAGCAAGGTCAACTGCGCATGTCCATAATCTGGTAAGCCAGCAACAAATTCAGGGTAAACTTCGCCTTGTATTAACGGCAATAAATACTCACGTGCTTTATCGGTAATGTGAAAGCCATCGTCGCTGATAAAATCACGTGGCATAATTTTTTCGGCGTTGGCAACGTCACTTAACGCGGCTTCACCTATTGACCAGGTATAGGGCGAGTTTGACTCACGTACAATGCTCATCATTACATCGGTTTTGCCGGCAATAGCTTTTTCAACGGCGACCTTTCCCACGGCATAACTTTGCTCGTAATCTACTTTCGAGGCGAGGTGGCGGCAAGAGCGTTGTAAATAATCGGGCACGGCCCAATGGCATTTATAGCCATGCAGGCGTGATAGCAAATCGGTCAGCATCGGGGCGACGCCCCCTAATTGGCGGTGACCAAACGCATCTTCAATTCCCGAGTCGGATAAGAAACGGCCGGCTTCATTTTTTAAACCTTCAGAAACAATAATCACACAGTTGCCATGCTCTTTAACCGTGGCATGAACTTTGTTATAAAATTTTTCTGGGTCAAACGTGATTTCTGGAAATAGAATAATGTGCGGTGCGGGTAAGTTAGAGGTTGATGCTAAACCTGCCGCTGCCGCAATCCAGCCCGCGTGACGGCCCATGACTTCCATAATGAACACTTTGGTTGAGGTGGCGCACATTGAAGCCACATCAAGCGCGCATTCGCGAATGCTGGTGCCAATGAATTTTGCCACGGAACCAAAGCCAGGGCAGTTATCGGTGATGGCCAAATCGTTGTCAATGGTTTTGGGTAAGCCTAAACATTGCAGTGGGTAACCGACTTGCTGGCAGTATTGGGATAACTTGTTAACCGTGTCTTGTGAATCATTGCCACCGTTGTAAAAAAAGTATCCAATATCATGGGCGCTAAAGACTTCGAGTAAGCGTTGATATTCACTGGGGTCATCATTAAAGTTTTTTAGCTTATAACGGCAAGAGCCAAATGCTCCACCAGGGTTTTGTGTTAATAACTTGATTAAGGCTTCGCGCTCAATGCTAGTATCGACCAATTCTTCATTCAAAGCGCCCAAAATCCCATTTTTACCGGCATAGACCTTGCCAATTTGTTCAGGATAAAGGGCGGCGGTTTCAATCACGGCAGCAGCAGTGGCGTTGATGACGGCAGTAACACCGCCTGATTGCGCATAGAAGATATTTTTTGGCATAGGTTTTTTCGATAAAGGTTGTTAAAATTGGCGTTAAGCATAGCAAAAAAGGTTGCCAATGAAAATTCATATCTTAGGTATTTGTGGTTCATTTATGGGCGGAATCGCCATGCTGGCCAAGCAGCTGGGGCAGGAGGTCGCCGGCTGCGATGCGAATGTCTATCCGCCCATGAGTACACAGCTGGCAGAGCAAGGCATTGCGTTAACCAGCGGCTTTGACCCCGAGCAATTAGCTTATAGGCCCGACTTGGTCATCATTGGCAACGCGCTGATGCGCGGCAACCCAGCCGTGGAGTATGTGCTCAATGAAAACTTGGCTTATATGTCTGGCCCGGCCTGGTTGTCTGAATTCGTGCTAAAAGAGCGCCACGTGTTAGCTGTGGCCGGGACACATGGCAAAACCACCACCGCCAGCATGTTAGCGTGGGTGTTGGAATCGGCCGGCTTAGCGCCAGGATTTATGATTGGCGGCGTGCCAGAAAATTTTGGTGTGTCGGCCCGGGCGGGCAACGCGCCGTATTTTGTGATTGAGGCCGATGAATACGATAGCGCCTTTTTTGATAAGCGTTCCAAGTTTGTGCATTATCGTCCGCGCACGTTAGTGCTCAATAATCTAGAATTTGATCACGCCGATATTTTCCCCGATTTAGCCGCCATTCAAACCCAGTTCCATCATCTAGTGCGCATTGTGCCCGAGCAAGGCTTGATTATTTCTCCAGCGGAAGATGAAAACATACAGCAAGTACTGCAACAAGGCTGCTGGAGTGAGCAAGATGTTATAGGCAAAAAAGGTTGGCATGCCAAATTGTTATCACCCGATGGCGCTGAATTTGAAGTGTATTATCAGCAGAATAGACAAACAAAAGTGATGTGGAATTTATTGGGCGAACATAATGTACACAATGCGTTAGCAGTATTTGCAGCGGCCGCGCACATTGGGGTTAAGCCCGAGGCTGTTGCCGAAGGTTTGGCAAATTTTAAAAACGTTAAGCGCCGCATGCAAGTGCGCGGCGTGGTCAACGGCATAACTGTTTACGATGATTTTGCCCATCACCCCACGGCGATACAATTAACCCTAGAAGGCTTGCGCAATAAAGTGGGCAGTGCGCGCATCATCGCCATTGTTGAATGCGGCTCTTACACCATGCGCGCCGGCGTGCATAGCCAGAGATTATTGCCGGCAGTTCAAGCGGCTGATGAAGTGATTTTTTATAAAGAATGTGATGCCTGGGAGATTGAGGGTGACAGTGATGTGGCTTGGCAAAGCTTTGCTAAGGTGCCTGATGTGCTGGCGGCGAGTTTAGCCCTTGCGCAGGCTGGGGATCATATTTTGGTGATGAGTAATCGAGGCTTTGATGGCGTACATGAGAAGTTGTTGGCGGCTTTGGAGTAAGGGTGATAAGGAGCTCGCTGCGCTCGGCTGCTTTAATTTTCTCTACTGACGTATTTTTAACACAAGCGTATCGGCGGGAACGCAGTGTTGCTTCGGAAGGTCTTGCTTTACCTTCACTGGCATGGCTTTTGTGTGCCATAGGGTTAATTGTTGGCGTAACACGTTGATGCTGGCTGGGTAGATTTTTTGGCATTGTTGTTTACTATGCCATAGCCAATGTTTTAGGGGTAAATGATAGCTAATGTTGCCTATATACAAGGTGCTTTGGGCGGTAACATAATGGGCTTGCCATAAGCGTAAAATTAAATAGCCGGTGTTTTCTTGTAAGGGTTTCACCAGCACTAAGGCGGGCTTGCGGCCTTTGTCATTTTGCGGCAGAGGAGAAATGACGGTTAAATTTTTTCCTAGCAATTGCTGTTTTAATGAATGCAAACCAAAACGCTGTGGAATTTCCCAGCCTTGTTTGATTAAGCTATGGGTAATAGCAGCATTGTTAGCTAGCCATTGTACATTCATTAGTTGCACGGGGTTGTTAAAACGGTTGTGGTGATAGAGGGGCAGGATAGAGTGCGGTGTTTGCCACCACGTTGTTACGTTTAAAGCATACGTGGGCTGTTGCAGACGAAAATCAGCCATTAAGCTTGCGTAATGTTTGTGGGCATAAAATCCGCCAAAAACAGCTTGGCCCAGTATTAATAGCATCACCAGCCAAACATTTTTGTAGGTGTTGGCGCGCTCGCTGCAGCGATAAAACAATACCACCACGCCCAAAATACTGGCACCCAATAATAAGCTTACAACAATGTCTGACAGCCAATGTACATTTAAATATAGGCGGCTCAAGGCCACGACCAACACAATTAAACTGGCCAACCAGTAAAACACTTTTTTGAGCCAGCTGGATTGACGGTGCGCAATTAAAAAAGCCAGGTAACTAAAGAAGGTTAAGCTCATTAAGGTGTGACCACTTGGTAACGAATACGTGGCGGGCGGCGCGATAACGACGTCGGGTCGGATAGAGTGTATGGCGTGCTTGCCGATGACGATGCAGACTACCGATAAAATTAACGTTAGCCACAAATACCAGAGGGCATGCCAATCGCGCACAATGGCTAAATAAGCACTGATTAATACTGCGGTGCTAAGAATAACGCTGTATTTACCCAAGAACATACTGCAGCTAAGCGCAAGACCTTGCCAGAGTGAGCTGTGCAAGCTTTGGAAAAAGCTGAGGTCGCTATGGTTGAGTGTTATTATCCAATGTGCTTTTACTAAAATGGCACCCAGCAAGAGTAAACATAAAATAAAGAATGCTGCGCTGAAAATGGCAATGCTTAACGGGCGAGCTTGGTTGGGCGCATCATGTTCGTAGAGCATACGATAGAGTAGTGTGTTTTTGGCTTTTAGTTGCTGCCAAATTAGCGTGCATAGGCGCATCCAATGAAAGGTTATGCTATGAATAAATATTTTGCTAAGCCAGAGTACCAGCCACAACACAAAGATGATCAGCAGTAAGATCATTAAGTAATGCATGGCGCGGCCAGGGGCGAATTTGGCCGCTGCGGCGCCAACAATAATGCCGGGGATCATGTAAACCGGTGCCCAAAAAATGCCGGAAATCACATCGACGAGAAAAAACTTGCGCGGTGGCACGCGTAACATGCCGGCAACTAGCGGCATAATGGGGCGAATGGGGCCAATAAATCGACCGAGAAAAATTCCTTTGCCTCCATGCTTGGCAAAAAAATCTTCGCCTTGTGTTACCAGTTTTGGAAAGCGGCTAATAGGCCACATGGTGCGAATCTGAGTATGGTAACGATAGCCTAACCAGTAACTTAAGCCGTCGCCTAATATTGCGCCGGCTATCGCCCAGGTGAAAATATCAACCGCGGGCACAACCCCACCACCGACTAAACCACCAATGGCTGAAAGCGTAACAGAACCTGGAATAATTAAGCCAATAATGGCCAAAGATTCAAACAAGGTAATGCAAAACGTGACAAAGCCCGCCCAGTTAGGGTGTAGGTGCAACCAGAGAATGAGTGGGTGAAGTATATGTTCCATAAATAGGGCTGTGTGCTTATAGCGCCATCAACACTAAATCATTAGCGCTTAATACTTCATAGATGCTGTCTAACTGTGCTTTGCTTTGCGCTTGTATTACGGCGGTAATGGCGTGGTAATTTGCGTCTTTGCTTTCTTTAATGGTTAACGAGACCGCTTCATCAAATTCTGGGGCGTGCTTGGCTAAGGTTTCTAGCACTAGAGTTTTTAAATCCTCATGCGCTTTGCCCATTATTTTGATAGGAAATTCACAAGGAAAGGTTAATAACGTTTCTTCTTTATCTTTAAAGCTAGTATCTGGGGTTTGGGTATCATCACTCATGAATGGGTCCTTAGTGGGTTAAATTGCTATAGGCGGTATAAACTTGCTGCCAAATTAAACCGGGTTGTCCATCACCGATGGCTTGCTCGTCAAGTTGTACTACCGGTGCTACTTCGCGGGTGGAGCTGGTGATCCAAACTTCATCGGCATTTTTTAATGCGTCTAAAGTAATGTCAGCTTCGAGATGGGGGATGTCTAGCTCGGCTAATAGTTTTAAGGTTATTTGGCGGGTAATGCCATTTAAAATATGGGGGCCAACCGGTGTGGTGAGCACGGTGCCGTCTTTTACTATAAAAACATTACTGCTGCCGCCCTCGGTGACTACGGCGTCGCGATGCATAATAACTTCTTGCGCATTATGGCGCTTGGCCAGGTCGGTGGCCATGCAGCTGGCAAGTAGATTGTTTGATTTAATAAAACAATTGTTCCAGCGAATATCTTCCCGACATAGGGTGTGCAAACCTGGGTTGTTGGCACCAGACGTGAAAGGGCCGCTGTAGGCAAAGACCGTGGGTCCAACGTTTGCGTCAGGATAGAAAAAATTACGTTCTAAACAGGTGCCGCGTGTGACTTGTAAGTAAATTTTTTGCGTGCCCTGGCTGCCGGTTAACAGCGTGTCAAAAATAACATGCCATTGATTGTGGCTAAGCGGGTTCGCCATTTCTATTGCCGCTAGGCTATTATCTAAGCGGTCTAAATGTTCGGCTAAACCAAGGCCCTTGCCTTGGTAAAACGGGATAACTTCATAAACCGCGTCGCCAAATAAAAAGCTGCGATCCATGGGGGAGACTTTAGCTTGTTCTAATGGCAAATATTCACCATTTAAATAAGCTAAGGTCATGATGTTTTCTCACCGCCCACTACTACTTGTTGTGTTTTGCTGCCGTGAAATAAGTTATGAAAAAAGTGGGCAATAGCATCAATAAAGCGGGTAAACCAACCGCCGGCTGGATCAGCCTTCAGTGCTACTAGCTCTGCTGTGGCCACGGCGTTGCCTTTTAGGGAAACTGTAATTTCACCTAACTGTTGGCCTTTGGTAATCGGCGCCATGATTTTAGAGTCAATCGTTAAGCCTACTTTTAAGTCTGCATAAGCTGAATGAGGGATGGTGACATAAAAATCTTTTGCTACGCCTAAGGCGACATTTTTATCTTCACCTTTCCAAACACGTTGCTGGCTAATCACTTCGTCAGCTTTGTAAATTTGTGCTGACTGGAAAAAGCGAAAACCATAGCTTAATATTTTTTGGCTTTCATCGGCGCGCGCCATGTCGGTTGGGGTGCCCATGACCACAGACAATAAGCGTGTGCCGTGTTGAATGCCTGAGCTTATTTGGCAAAATCCGGCTGCGGCTGTGTGTCCGGTTTTCATACCATCAACGCCAATGCTGCGCCATAACAGACGGTTGCGATTGGGTTGGCGAATTTTATTCCAGGTTAACCATTTCTCACCAAAAAAGTGGTAGTACTGCGGGAATTGCATAATAGTGGCTCTGGCTAAGAGTGATAAGTCATGCGCAGTGGTTAAATGGTCGGGCATGGGTAAGCCGGTGGGGTCTGAAAAGTGCGATTCAGTCATGCCTAATATTTTGGCTTGTTGATTCATCATTTGCGTAAAGGTAGGCACGGTGCTGCCAACAAATTCGGCTAAGGCCATGGTGGCGTCGTTACCGGAGTCAACTATAACGCCCTGAATAAGGTTTTGCACGCTAACTTGGTTGCCCAATTTTACAAACATGCGTGAACCGCCGGTTTTCCAAGCAACTTTACTAATGGTGACTTTATCAGTGAGGTTGATACGCCCTGAAGCGAGCTCTTTAAAAACGATGTAAAGGGTCATTAACTTGGTTAAGCTAGCCGGAGGCATTTTGATGTTGGCCTTTTTTTGCGCCAATACTTTACCGCTTTGCACGTCCATCAAGACATAAGATTTTGCATCAATAGCCGGCGCTGCAGGAACAAGGTACGAAGCCCAGGCATTTTTAGCTGGTTTAGCTGTTGCGGGCTGGGTGATAGGGGGCGTTTTAGCTTTATCAGCAGCAAAACTGGCCAAGGGCACAGAGCTGAGTAAAAAAAGCACAACACAAAAATGGGCTAAACGGCGCATAAAACATCCTCTACATTGAAAGGCTGTACTTTATCATAAGTTACGCACTATCGCACCACTGTGAACACGCCATTAAAGCCTAATTGCTTGAATTTTATCATTGCGGTGTTTGCAGCCGCAGCATCGGTAAAGGGCCCAACCTGGACTTTATAAAGCGGGTTGTTGTTGGCTTGGCTCTCGCGCACATACACGCCGTCTTCACTGTGAGGCACTAAGCGATTGGCTAACTTGTCGGCAGTGTTTTTAGTGCCGTAGGCGCCAAATTGCAAGTAGGGTTGCGCCTTGCCGGTGGCCTTTTTGATATTGGCTTGAGGGGCATCACAGCTGGCATTGGGATGGCGAGGGTCAATGGCTTCAATTTCCACATTCGCGGTGCCTTTAGCAATCATACCCATTCTTTTTGCTGCCGCAAACGACAAATCAATAACCCGGTCAACATGAAAGGGCCCGCGATCGTTGACCTTGACAATAATGGTGCGGCCATTGTCTAAATTGTGCACCCGAACATAAGTAGGCAGGGGCAAGACTTTGTTAGCAGCGGTCATTTTGTACATATTATAGGGTTCACGGCTGGAGGTGAGGCGCTCGTGAAACATGGTGCCATACCAAGAAGCTTTGCCTTTAGCTTTATAGCAGTGTGCGCTTTTTAAAACATGATAGCGTTTGCCCAGCACCACATAAGAAGGTGGATTGCCATAGCGGCTTTTGGGTTCAACTTGGGGCACGGCATCGGGAATATCTTTAGCATCAAACGAGCGATAATTACGCGGCAAGCCGTCGCGGGTAGCGCAAGACGCTAGCAAGCTGCAAATTAGAACAAGGCCACACAGTCGATACATTAGTTAGGGTAATCTCGCTGGTAGCGTTTGGCCAATTCGCGTGACAGCTTCACGACCGCTAAGCTATATAAAATACTGGTGTTATACCGGGTGATAACATAAAAATTTTGAAAGCCTAACCAATAGGCTTTGCCTTTGACCAAGCTAAACTGCATCATCATGGCGGGTAAATTACCAGTGATTTTATGGGTTAAGTCCACGCCGTATTGAGTGAAATAGGTCAACGGTATTAGTGGCTTTTTCAGCCGTTGTTGGCTGCTGGCAATGGGCACCGGTTTTTGTAACCAGGTCGTGTTGGTAACCTTGGTGGTAATAGGTTGATTTTTTTGCCAGCCGTTTTTAACAAAATAATTAGCGACACTGGCAATGACATCGGGTTCAGAGTTAAATAAATTAACTTGTTTAGGTTTGGCATAGCCTAGCCCGTAAGCACGATAACTGCTGGGCATAAATTGTGGTTGACCCATGGCGCCGGCATAGGAGCCTTTGATGTCGAGCGGGTTCCAGCCTTGTTCACGGCAAAGTAATAAAAACTGGGTTAATTCTTTGGTAAAAAATTTCTCACGCCTAGGGTAAAAGAACGCGAAGGTATATAAGGCTTGGAGAGTGGGGTAGTTGCCTTTATGCTTACCATAGCGGCTTTCCACGCCAATAATGGCGACGATAATTTGTGGCGGCACGCCAGTTTTGGCGCTGACGCTTTTTAATACATTGCGGTATTTATGCCAAAATTTAACCCCACCCAAAATACGCGATTCGGTAACAAATAAGGGTTGGTATTTGTGCCAAGGTTTTGCCTCATACGGCTTGTTCATAGCATTAATGGCTTTATGCTTAACGGTTAATTTTCCCAGTAGGGTTTGCAAATGTTGCCGATTGAAATGGTGCTTTTTTACCATGTTATCGATAAAGTGAGTAATGGCGGTTTTTTCTTTAGGCGTGGCACTATCGGCCCAGCTGGTAAAGGTGGAACATATTAAGACTAGGCAACATAAAATGCGTATCATTGGCGAACAATCCGTTTGTGGGTGCGAATGGACATGAGTATACCGAAACTGGCCAGCACAGTCACTACCGAGGTGCCGCCATAGCTAATTAAAGGTAAGGGAATGCCTACCACCGGCAATATGCCACACACCATGCCAATATTCACAAAGACTGAAAAGAAAAAGCTGAGTGCTAAGCTGCCTGCCACCAAGCGGGTGAAATTGTCGGTGGCGGTGTAGGCAATGCGCAATGCGCGAAACACCACGAATAAATACAATAGCAGTAAGACCATAGCACCAAGCAAACCAAACTCTTCGCCTAGCACCGAAAAAATAAAATCAGTGGTGTGTTCAGGTAAAAAATTTAAGTGTGATTGCGTGCCCTGAAACCAGCCTTTACCAAACACGCCGCCTGAGCCAATGGCAATTTTTGATTGAATAATATGATAACCCGCACCCAGTGGATCGCGATCGGGGTTTAAAAACGTTAACACCCGATCGCGCTGGTAGGTGCGCATAAAGTGCCATAGTACTGGGGCAGAGATTAGCAGCAGGCTGCCCACACTGAGTAAAATGCGCCAGCCGATACCGGCAAATAAAATAACGCTAGAGCTGGCAATTAAAATCATCAACGCGGTGCCCAAGTCTGGTTGCTTGGCAATTAATAACGCCGGCAATAACATAATGACAAGACTCACGAGTAAGGGTTTTAACTTTGGTGGTAAATCTTTTTCACTTAAATACCACGCCACCATCAGGGGCACGGCAACTTTCATAAATTCTGAAGGTTGAAAGCGAAACAGGCCTAGGTTTAACCAACGCTCTGCACCTTTACCGGTGTGGCCAAACACTAACACTAATAGCAGCAAAAAAATGCCGGCACTAAAAACCCAGGGTACCCAGGCACGATATTTTTCGGGTGGTATTTGTGCGCAGATAAACATGACTGCAAAACCTAATACAATACGGCCCATTTGTTTGTAAAGTACCAGGTGACTGTCGTTGCTGGCGCTGAGCAATACGAGTAAACCGTACACACAGAGAAGTACTAGCGCCAAAAATAACTGAGGGTCTAGATGTAAGCGTTGCCAGCCGGTTTTGTGCTGGGCATGGCGTTGGTTGACTAAGCGTTGTAAAAAATTTGTTTGTTGCATGTTGAGTCAGTGCTCCGTCAGTTCACTTAGTGTTTGTTGTCGGCCATGTTGTTGTGCGGTAATAAATAATAATCCATCACTTCGCGTGCCACTTTGGGTGCCATGGACGCGCCCTGAACCACAACTGCAATAGCAATTTGTGGGTTTTTTACCGGCGCAAAAGCAATAAACAGCGAGTTATCGCGCAAGCGTTTGGGCACATTGGCTAAAATATATTTCGCACCGCGCAAACTATAGACTTGCGCTGTACCGGTTTTGGCGGCAACCGAATATGGCGGTTTGCCAAAACGCCAGCCGGTGCCTTGTGGGCCACGAATCACATTTATCATACCTTGGATTACGGTGTTCCAATAAGAGGCTTTAACGATAACCGAGGATAACGGTGTGGGAATAGGTTGATACACCGAGCCATTTCCATCGGTAGACTTGTAAAGTAATGTGGGTTGAAAACGTTTGCCATGTTCGGCCATGGCGGCGGTGGCGCTGGCCAACTGCACTGGAGTGGTTAACATGGCGCCTTGGCCAATACTACTGTTTAAAGTATCACCAGAAAACCAACGATGGCCTCGCGTTTTTAATTTCCACGCGGGTGAGGCAACCAGCCCGGGTAATTCTTCTTTCATTTGTATATTGGTGTATTGGCCAAAACCAAAGTCATGTAAGACATTATCCATGACCGTAATCCCCATTTTTAAGGATAGGCGATAAAAATAGGTGTCGGAAGACACTTCGAGTGCTTTTTCGAGGTTTACATAAATATTTTTTGCTTCATCGTGAAACACGTGTCCGCCAATTTTATAAAAGCCCGGATCGTAAATCGTAAAATCAGGTGTGGTAAAGCCACCGGCCAAACCGGCCAAGGAATAAAACACTTTAATAGTAGAGCCAAAGGGATATTGCCCACGGATAGCGCGGTTAAACAGCGGCTGCTGCTTTGAGGTTTGTAGCGCGTGATATTGTTGGTTGCTAATGCCGTTAACAAAAAGATTGGGGTTGTAAGAGGGCGTTGACACCAAGGCCAGAACTTGGCCGGTGCTGGGCTGAATGGCCACTAAGGCGCCACGGTAATCATGCATTGCCTTTAGCGCGGCCTCTTGTAGTTTACTGTCGATCGTTAAATATAAATTTTTGCCATCAAGTGGTGGGGTGCGCTTTAACACGCGTACTTGTTGCCCGGTGGCATCGGTTTCAATTTGTTGATAGCCCACTTGGCCATGAAGTTGTGATTCAAAATAATTTTCAATACCAATTTTGCCAATGTAGTTAGTGGCCGCGTAGTTGCTGGGATCAACATTGAGCAAGTCATTTTCATTAATTCGTCCCACATAGCCCAAAACAGGCGCTAAGTCGTTCGCAAACGGATAATGGCGAATTAAAGCCGCTTTAATATCCACCCCTGGGAATTGGTAACGGTTAACCATAAATTTGGCAACATCTTGTGCGGATAAATTAACTTTTAGGGGCACGGATTCAAATGCACGCTTTTGATTTTTTTCGTGATAAAACGCTTCAATATCTGTGGGGGTTAAAGCAATAAACTTTTTTAAGGCATAGATGGTTGCTGCGATATCTGGGACTTTGTCGGGAATTATATTCAGATTGTAAACAGCAATATTACTGGCGAGCAACACGCCATTGCGATCATAAATTAAACCGCGAGTGGGGGGCAGGGGCACTAAGCTAATGCTATTGTTTAGCGCTAAGGTGGTGTAATACTTATGCTCGACAACTTGCAAATAAATTAGGCGATACAATAACACCACAAATAAAAAGCAGACTAAAGCTAAAACCAGCAGCGTACGCTGTTTAAATAAGCGTTTTAAGCGATAAGGATCTTGAAAGCTGTCAAAGCGTGACATTTTACATCATTCCTTGCATTAGCCCTTGTAACTTAGCGGGGTTTTTGCCAAATTTCTTCAACATTTTTTGCATTTGCATAAACTGTTTCAGTAAACGGTTTACGTCTTGCACTTGCGTGCCCGATCCGGTGGCAATGCGGCGCTTACGAGAGGCTTTAATCACATCGGGGTGCTTGCGCTCTTGCTTGGTCATAGAGCGAATGATGGCGAGCATTTGCACAGTCATGGAGCTGTTTTGCATTTTCTCAACCGCACCGGCGGGTATGTTGGGCAGGCCGGGCATTTTGCTCATGATTTTTGACATGCCGCCCATTTTATCCATTTGCTGTAATTGGTTGGCAAAATCTTGCAAGGTAAAGCGTTTACCTTTTTTTAATTTTTGCGCCATTTTGTCGGCTTGCTGTTTATCAACTTTGCCTTCTAAGTCTTCAATCAAGCTGAGCATGTCACCCATGCCTAGAATTTGTGAAGCAACGCGCTCGGGGTGAAACGGCTCAAGCGCATCGACTTTTTCACCCACACCGATAAATTTAATAGGCTTACCGGTAATGTAACGCACTGAGAGGGCAGCGCCACCCCGTGCATCACCATCAGCCTTGGTCAAAATCACACCGGTTAACGGCAAGGCTTCATTAAATGCTTTCGCAGTGTTGGCCGCATCTTGGCCGGTCATGCTGTCGACTACAAATAAGGTTTCTATGGGGTTAACGGCAGCGTGTAAGCATTTTATTTCGTCCATCATGGCTTCATCAACGCTTAAGCGGCCGGCGGTATCCAGCAATAACACGTCAACATTTTGTTTTTTAGCCGCTTCAATCGCATCCAGGGCAATTTTTTCGGGCTTTTGCTTAACATCAGAGGGGAAAAATTTAGCGCCTACACTTTGTGCTAAGGTTTCTAATTGTTTTATTGCCGCCGGGCGATAGACATCGGCACTGGCTACCATCACCGATTTCTTTTGTTTTTCTTGTAAGTATTTAGCTAGCTTACCCACCGAGGTCGTTTTACCCGCACCTTGCAAGCCGGCTACCATCACCACGGCAGGCGCTTGGGCGCGCAAATCTAAGACGCTGTTGGCTTCACCCATAATTTGCGTGAGCTCATCTTTGACAATTTTAATAAAAGCTTGCCCGGGGTTTAAGCTGGTGAGCACTTCACTGCCTAAGGCTTTGGTTTTAACTTGGGCGATGACTTCTTTAATTACCGGCAAGGCCACATCGGCCTCGAGCAACGCCATGCGAATATCACGGCTAACATCTTTAATGTTGTCTTCGGTTAAGCGGCCGACACCGCGTAAATTTTTAAGGGTTTTGCCGAGGCGTTCAGTTAATTGATTAAACATAGTAGTACTCTATAGTTCGTTATGATTTCAGATTAGGATTCAGGGAGCGATATTGAATAAATTTGTGTAAGGTTGGCGTAAACACAATCAAGACAATGGCGATAAAAAAGCAACTTAGCCCGAATGTAGACAAAATAGTATTATCCATTGCGGGGTTAAGAGAAACAATATGTTCGTGTTGTAGCCACGGGGTGACTTGGCTGGTAGCACTGTTGGCAATGCCGGTGACTATCATCCAGGCGCCCATCAAAATACCTTGCAGGCCAATGGGGGCAAGCTGGCCCACCATTGATAGCCCCGCAGGTTGTAAAAACATTTCGGCAAAAGCTTGAAACACGGCAATCAGTACCAGTATTGCCGCGGGCAGTAAAACACTGTGGCCTCTTAAAACATTGGCCGTGGCGATAATTGAAAAACAAATTCCTAACAAGGCAAAGGCTATAGTGAACTGCAATGGAATGGAAATATTTACCTTACGTTGGCGCAAACAATATAAGCCATAGCCTACCACTGGGCCAATTATGGCAATAATAGCAATGGGAATAATATTATATATATTAGGGCCAATGGTCTGGCCAAGCAATGTCTGCGCGGCACGGACATGTAATAGTATAAAAAGCCCCATTGGAATAAGAAAGTATAAGGCCCAAAAAATAATGCCCAGCAGCCAGAAGATTAAGCTAACCCATAATCTTTTTTTTACGCTGGCCAATTTTTGCCGGCTGTTGAGGATGCTTAACACACACAATAACAGTACCGCGCAGACCAGGATGCTAACTGTATTATAGACAGGGTGAATAAGGCCCGTGTAGATAGACAGAGTGGTTAGCACTAATATAACGACGCCCAAAATTTTCATTTTTTGAGTTTTAAGGGTGCTAAGGCCCAGAGCGTAAGTGGCGCGGTCGCCGAGTTTTCGCCAATTTAGAGTAAGTATAAAGCCTGCAAAAATAACACAGAAAATGCAAAGAATTAATAACGAAGTCGTATGCGCGCCGCTGAGTTTTTTGCTCAGTATATTAGCTATAAGACCAAAAAAGTAGGCGAAATTCATCACCGCATAGAGCCAATAAAAAGCGAGTTCGCGGCGCTTATCTTCTGGTTTAAACAGTTGTGTCAGGAGGCAATTATTACAAGCTAGGCTAAGGCCAAACCCTGCGGAGATCAGCGCAACAGATAATGATATGGCCCAATGCAAATAAGAACATAGCCCAAATAGCCCCGCTAACTCTAAGAAAAGTGCAATAACCATTAAGCTACGAAAGCTAAACAGACGTCCACCAATGACACCGGCCACTACATGCGCGCTATATTGCAGCACAATAAAAGTACTCACAAGCTCTGTGGCCTGTAGCGTTGAATCATGCAGGCTATTGTTGGCTACGCCGTGAACACCGGTAACCAAAATGGCAAAAGTGCCGACAAGCAACATTTGCAACATGAGAATAGGCCACATGCCACGCGGCATGGTGGTGAGCAAGAGCTTTAATGATTTATGTTCCATGAGCCTATTACTATATATATGAAAGACGCGAAGATATCATTTACCGGCAGCCGCTGCAATCAGTATATTCCAGGATTAATTTCAACGTGCCAGTCTTAGCCGTTAAAATCAAAACCCTTAAAAAACAATGGCTTAGCTCAAACCTTAACGCAGCCTTAAGGGCTCTAGCAAATTAAATGAAAAAAATCAAGACATATCGTGCAAAATATTTTTTATGGTCTATATTTTAATCATACATTGATGATACGGATTATCACTTACCTCTCAATATAAGAGACGGCCTACACGGATGTTACTTTGAACAAGTTTATTATATTAACTTTAGCGAGGTAACAACATGAAATTTAACAAAACTTTAATGATGATAGCGGCGGCAACTTTGATGATTTCGGGTTCTGCTTATGCGATTGATGGTCCAATGGGTCCTACATCAACTAGTGTTATGGACGTCCATATGCAAATAGGTGGACAGGTGCAAATGACTCTAGGTGAGGGTGGCGTTGTTGTTTTTGAGAGTTATGACGGTACTCAAAAAACAGAAACAGCAAACAACGTCTGTTTGTTTAGTAATTTAGAAAGAAATGATGGAACGCGTCCACAAGTGGGCTTAATAGCTTCGTCGACTAATGTTGATGCTGGAGGGGATTTGTTTACTATGCCAAACTTAGCTGACCCTCAAGCTGCAGCAGCCACTTTTTCTATACAAATTGATGGTATTGATTTGAGGCCTAATGAGAATGTCATGCTACAAGGATCATCGAATCCAGGTTGTGTTAATGCTGCTGGAGATCTTGAGGAATCAGCAATTACGGTGACTATGGGCGCTGGTCAACAGCTTACTCAAGGTGCATACCTTAGTAGTGTGAGTTACGAGTTATTTCCTATGTAAGACAGCATAGGTGAAATTTGCTATAATACAACGAGCCCATTATTGGGCTCGTTTTCATTTGTGGGAAGAGCTATGATTGGGTGTCAAAAATATTTTCAACGTTTAGCCTGCCTGCTGCTGCTTTGCTTACCTTATTTTTGCTCGTCTTTGACTATTGATGGCTTGCGTAGCTTTAATTTTAGCAATGTTAATACAGATTATGATACTGTAAATGACGAACAGCAAATTTGCTTTGCTGATGTTAGTGAAGATGTTAATTTACGTCTCAATATTAGCAATATCGCTGGGGATTCGAATACCTTTTTACTTTACGGTGACTCCGATAAAGTGCGCGTTTATTTTTATTGGGATAATGAAGAATTAATAAAAAACAATGATAATGTCTTGATTAAAAATACTCTTGTTGATAATCAAAAAGTATGTGGAATTTTACGCATAGAGATAAAGCTTAACAAAAAAACTTCTCATGGAAGTTATACGGGTAAGTTAGCGGTACAAATAAACGAAGAACCTATTTGATTGGATGACAAACCAGACGATTTATAGAAGCAAGGCCCTCATTCGACTTGAGCAGTGGCAAGTTAATGACGCATGCTTTAGCACTTTGTGCTGGTAACATTAATTCATGTGTATTCGAAAACACTTCAATTTGTAAGCTCCCATCTTGTTCTGTTTGGTTAAAACCAACCCCGTTATCAACCTGTCTGTTTGGAATAGGCTTACCATCCGGCGTTACAATTGTGGTTAATAGCAAGATCTTTTCTCTCGCCTGCCAAACCAATTTTTGCACATTACCTTTATAAAGTGTCAGCATTTTAGCACTTTGGGGATAACTAAATAAAGATTTGCCGGCAGCCTTGATACGTATGGCATATTGACGAAACGGGGTTAAGGTTATATAGGCATTGCGATTACTTAACGTAATGCCACGTAATTGATTGTTAACGTAAACATTGAAGCTCTGCGGAGAGCTATCGGGCGTGTTGATCCGAATAAGCGCGCCACTAGTGCCATAGCCAGAGCCACCGATACTCAGTTGCTTACCTACCCAGATAAAGTGGCTGCGAAAATTTGCAATATATTGTGTGTTTTTATAATTGTCGCCGACATTAAGGCGCGGCGTAATACTCAGATAACCATATTTATTGTAATTTTCAAGATTTAACCCAGCACTATTTTGATTTTTCGGCTGATGATTTAATTGCGTGGTGAGACGCCAGCCCCGGTTTACGGCATTTATATTCTGCCAGGTGCTATTAGTATTGAGGGTTAAGCCTGAATTAATATTAGAGAATGTTGACTGTTTAATGATATGTCGGTATCCCAAATAAACAAAGTGGCTCCAATGCGATTGTCTGGGGAGAATCGAAAAGCTTAAATTTAACCAGAGCTGTTTATCAGTTGGGGATTGATTATAAGATAGTGTGCCCCGAATAGAAAAGGGCCGTTTTTGGAAAACGGGAAAGTTAATGTTTGGGCCAACATTGTATGTTTGAGGTGCATTTTGGCGTTGGCTTAAATAGGCTTGAAAACTAAGCCCCATTTTTTTTAAAGTGTAGCTAACATTCAAGCCTTCTTGAGTGCTGTTACCATTTATAACATTTAAGATGTAGTTATTAAACTGTTCATCTGTTTGGCTGGCTGCATTAGCGGGGCGTTCTTTAGACCACATTTTTCGTAAATAAAGGCTTGAACTAAGCTTGTCAAAGCGTGCTGAAGTGTTTAGTCCGACGCCATGCTCTTGCTCGTTGCCTTGTAACAGGCTAGATTCAATTTGTACTCTTGAATTTAGCCACGTAATTCCAAGACTTAAAAAATCATGTTGCGAAAAGCTAAACAGACTGCTCTTAATTCCCCAAGATGCGCTTAGTCGCTTACTATAGCCTAGGTCGACCAGTAAGGTGTTGGAATATTTAGGGAAAACAGTGCTAATAAATGGATTTTGTAAATAGCCTAATTGTACAGAAAATTGCGGAAATCTTAGGGGAGGTAAGCGATTAGACTTTGAGTAAAATTGCGTTTCTTCAGTGGAACTACCATTTTCTGCCTCAATTACTAAGGTGACTTCATACGAGCCATTTGGTAATGTTGAGGAGTTTAGTGTTTG
Organism: Gammaproteobacteria bacterium; assembly: GCA_034112285.1. GTDB lineage: Bacteria > Pseudomonadota > Gammaproteobacteria > JABDGN01 > JABDGN01 > JAWUVP01. The sequence goes on along the minus strand of JAWUVP010000035.1, from coordinate 28,631 downwards.
CTGCCCAGCCGAGTAAAACTGACTGGAATATAAGCGTCCATCCCGATAAATGCTAACTTTACTGGGCAAGGGTAAATAAACAATAAGTGGTGTGCCAAATTTGTCGCTGTCACTAGTCAATGTATCTAAAGAAGTGCTGCCTGAAGCACCGAGCATTTGCTGCCCAGGTAAAAAGTCACCACCTGAAGTGGTAATGGCGCCAGCACTAAATACGTACCGTTTGTAATTGTAATTAGCATTGAGATTGCTAACTTGAAGGCTACCGGTTTTATTGGTAGATGTTTGGCCTAACGTATCGGCATAGGATACGTTACTATTTAAGTAAAGCTGTTTATAGGCTAATACATTATTCGTATAGATATTATAATTACTGGTTTTGTTGGTGCCTTGGCTGCTGCCATTCATGTAGCTGGCGAATGACCAATCAGCAGTTGAAGGCGGTATAAAATCATTCAACTGTTTATTTTTTTTTACGAAATTTCGGCTAACAAAAACATCAACACGAAACTTGTTGGCATTAAAAATAACCCCCGCAACTTTAGGGTTTAATATTCCACAAAAATTCTTTTGATAGCGTTGACAGATTTTACTGGCATTGGTTGGAAGCTCTCCACTAAGGGTTTGTGTTACGAGTTCGTTATCTCGCAAATTGCTTATGCCTAGTTGGCTAGTGATTTTTTTGGGGTGTGTAAACTGTAAAATATCGCTATTATAACGAATGTCATAACTGCCTAACAACCTACCTTGGAAATAGACATCCGCCAAGGTGACTTGGTCTGCCGATAAGTTTTCAAAGCCTTCTGGGATTGAATTGTCGGGTTGAAAAATCCCCTGTGCGTCCACAACTGGAGGGGGGGCTTTGAGAGTTTGAGGCAAAGAGCTCGCACTGTTTTTTAAAACAGGTACCGGCGTTTCGTGAGTGATGCTGTGCGCTGGTGCAGAAGGTGTATGCTGTGATTGGGTCGGTTTTAAGCTTAGTAAAAAATAGGCTGCTACGGCTAGGGCAATCACCATTAAAGTGATTAGCACCCGCTTATGCTTTATTGCCCACGTTTTTTGCATGTTAATTGCTAGTGTTCGTCGTCTTCTTCATGCCGAAAAATTGAGAATAAGTTACGGGTTCGGCTTTGGGCAAAGCATATTCCCAGGTGGTGCCTGCGTAGAGCCGATGGGCGGTAGATAGAGGTGTGCACGTTTTTTCAATACATTGTTTTAAGCCAGTTAGAAGTGCGTTACTGTTTCCCGTGTTTTTAAAGGTCACCATTTTAGCGTTGCGCTTAACCTCAACAATTGGTTCAGCATTAGGTGGACGGTCCATAACTAACACGGCATAACCTAAAATAAAGTTAAGGCCCATTTGATTGTTGGCTTTGTCTTTTACAACTTTAAAGGCTTGCTTCGGTTCAACTGAAACACGAAAAATTCTATCTTTTTTTAGTTTGGCACTGTTCAAAAAACCAACCCTCACGGTACGTGATTCACCCTGAGGAATTAATAGGCGTCGTGGTGTAACATATAATCCATAATTTTTTAAATTTTGCACGCTAGTGATAACTTTAAGTTTCTCATTTTTCGTGCCGGGGTGTTCAACCACCTTGGGTGTAATCAGCACAAACTCTTTTGTCTTGCCAATGTTCTTGACGGTTAAATCTTCACGCGAGGACTGTCCAGCAAAATGATCAATGATAATGGGTTCAACTTTAATTGCTGCAAGGCTGTTAAAAGTAAGAAGAATGAGGCTTAAGCCTAGCAACCTGGTTATGTTCATGATTATATTCCAAGGATATATAAATAGAATGAGAATATAGCATTTGAGGCTGTTTTTGGGAAGGTGATTTAGTGGTGGGATGTTGGCGTGATTTCAAAACGCATTAGCTTTGAGCAGAGCGGGGATGGCAATAGAATAAAATATGCACTAACTCGGGTTTGCCGATGAGCTGCGTTTTGTCAGGGTGAGTCTGGTTCATCAAAGAGTATTTTTGAGACATCGTCGCCGTTTGAATGAAATCTTGTTCTCGCCTCGGGCGTCATTTGTTTTAGCTTCGGTGTGCCAAATCGCGTTTTCATGGGCGAATTTTGACACTTGCTTAGCTGCTGGGTAATTTGTTTTGGGACTTCGTTATAGTTGACTTCCGCGACGAAAAACCCTAATTTATTGACAAAAGGTTTCATCTTTTCATCATTAAAGTAATAATTTGCATTAACGTGCGTTGTGTAAATAATGTGATTAAAGGGTGCCGCAGGCCAATTGATATAGTTCTCGTAGTGAACATGATTTTCTGGCTGTAAACTGAACCGTACGGTTAAATCAAATACACCAGAGAGGGTAGGTTGAATTCTCGAGTTGGTGAAGGCGCTTAGGGGTTTAAAGGCCAGACCTTTAATATAGCAAACCTCGAAGGTGTGGTCATTAATACTGGTTAACCGTAATGATGATGAAACCTCATCAAGATTTACTGGAATAATATCGAGCTCACGACATTTTAACCTAATACGTTCAACAAATGTTTCTTTAATGGCATAAAGAAAAGTTGTTTGGTGTATTAATTTGTTCTTAATAAAATCAAGAATGATTTTTCCTAATCGTGAGTTATCTTGGCGCAAAGGATTCATGACACCTTGTATAACCTCGTCATCAAAGTGGTCTGCTCCATCGATGTCAATGTATTCATCTTGTATCCAGACTTCCCCGCGGCGAGTAAAATCTTCAATATGATGAGGCTGTAGGTGGCATGGTTTGTGAGCTAGTAAAAATTTTGAATGGGTTAATTGTTTTACCGTTGGTGAGCATGCGGGCAAAAGGTTATCTTCAAAACTCTTACGCTCAGTAATACGCCTTGTTAAGGATGAACCGTTGTCGTTGCGATGTGTGTCAATTTTATACAGCATAATTCGTTTTTATTATTATTGTAGTTAATGTAGAGAATAGCGGATAATTTAACAAGGTCAAGGTGTATATACTCACTTAGCTTACCCAGCTAAGTCTAAGCCTCTGTTCTCTTTCGTTTTGAATGAAGACGCATGGTGTTTGCATGAGCTTCTTGACAGGCACAGGTCAATCTCATGAATTGCATTGTGGCCTAAAAGATTGACCTGTGCCCTCGGGTGCACGTCGCTACGCTCCTCGCAACGACGTACTTTTTTCAAAAATGCGTTTGCCCTGAGGTAAATAGCTACAAGCAACCTGAGGCGTTAGTTAGCCATGACCAATAACTTTACGCTCTGCCAAAGCGTGTGCTAATGTATTGCTATCAATATAATCTAACTCTCCTCCGAGAGGCACGCCTTGGGCCAGTTGGCTGGCGGTTATATGGTGTTTTTCGGCCATTTCGCTGATGTAGTGAGCCGTCGTTTGGCCTTCCACTGTAGCACTGGTGGCAATAATGACCTCGGTGAGAGCATCTTCGCTAAAACGTGCTTCTAGTAGACCTAAGCCTAATTCACTGGGGCCAATGCCATCGAGTGGGGATAAGTTGCCCATGAGCACAAAATAAAGGCCGTTGAAATGACCGGTTTGCTCAATGGCCAGAATGTCGTGCGGTGATTCCACCACACATAACAGTTTGGCATTGCGTTTTGGACTGGCACAAAAATGGCAAATCTCGCTTTCACATAAGGTGCGGCAGCGATTGCAGTTGCGAATTTGCGCTAGGCTAGTGGCCAAGTTGTCGCTCAGCTTTTTGCCGCCTTCTTTATTGTGCTGTAAAACATGCAAGGCCATGCGCTGGGCCGATTTGGGGCCAATACCGGGTAAGCAGCGAAATGAGGCGATAAGCTCATCAATAAGCGGGCTAAAGGATGACATGCAGGCAATACCTTGTTGTGATAAAACAGGATTTCACGCTTAAAGCGCGGGGCTCTAAAGCATAAAATCCCTGAAGTTTATTTTAAGAGTTGATCCATTCCAGGGATATTCATTCCCCCGGTTACGCCACCCATTTTTTCTTCTTTAAGGCTTTCTACTTTGCGTACTGCATCGTTAATGGCCGCGGCAATTAAATCTTCTAACATTTCTTTGTCAGCGTTCTCGCCCAAAACTTCATTATCAAGTTCAACTTGACGGCAATCATTTTTACCGGTTAGTGTCACTTTAACAAGACCTGCTCCAGCTTCGCCAGTCACTTCCATCGATTCAAGTTCTGTCTGCGCTTTTTTCATATCGTCTTGCATTTGCTGTACTTTCTTCATCATGTTACCCATGCCAGGTATGTTCATGTTTATCTCCGTTAGTTGCTATTAGTCGTAATTGAGTTTTCATCGAGTGAGCCGCCAAAATTTTCGAGAATATTTTGTACGTGCGGATCTTGCACAATGTTTTGTTTGGCTGTGGCTAGTTTTTCAATTTCTAAACGTTGTTTGTGTGCGGCTGGGGTTTCCCCCGTGAGTTCGGCGACATTTATTTCGACTTTAATTTTTCTTTGCAAATGCTCAGTTAGTGCTGCTTGTAATTGTTGCACTTGTTTTTCACCTGCCATGGAGGCATGTTTAGCCTCAATATGAAAATAAAAGCTGTGTTCGTCTTGCTTATCTAACACGCAATTTTGCGCTAAGACTTTGGTCATACCGCTTAATTTTAATTGGTTAATAATGTCACTGGACACATTGGTTTCGCCGTTAATCGGGGGAGTAGATTTGGGTATTGTTTTTGTTGCCGGTGTTTTGGTTACCGTTGGCATAGAGCTGGGTGCGCTAGGTGTAAGAGCGGCGGTGTTGCCGGGTTGAAAACATAACATGCGTAACATGATCATTTCAAACCCCGAGCGGGCTCCAGGCGCAAACGGCAAATCACGTTGGCCGATTAAACCAATTTGATAAAATAATTGAATATCGCTGCTGCTAAATAAGCCAGCATAGTGACTAAGGTCTTGTGCTTGAGTAAGATCTGGCACTAATTGGGCCAGATTAATCTGATGTAATAATTGCAATAAATCGGTTAATACTTGGCTAAAACTCACGCCTTGTAGGGCCAGTTCATTTACGGCGTGTATTAACGCGTTGCCGTCTTGCTCGGCTAAGGCATCGAGTAGAGGTAGTAAGTCTAAGGTTGAGGTTGCGCCTAACAAGTCTTGCACTGCTTGTGGGGTAATGTTGGCGTCGCTAAAGGCAATGGCTTGATCTAGCAAGCTTAAGGCATCACGCATGCTGCCATTGGCTGCGGCTGATAAGGGTAACAGTGCGGCGCTGTCAAAGGTGATTTTTTCATTTGTAAGAATATATTCTAAATGCTGGCTAATAATTTCAGGCGCCATGCCTTTTAAATGAAACTGCAAGCAACGCGATAATACTGTAATCGGTAACTTTTGCGGATCGGTGGTCGCCAATAAAAATTTCACATGTTCAGGTGGCTCTTCTAGTGTTTTGAGCAAAGCATTAAAGCTATGCCCGGACAACATGTGTACTTCATCAATTAAATAAATTTTAAAGCGCCCTTGAGTGGGGGCGTATTGCACGTTATCGAGCAGCTCGCGAGTGTCTTCAACTTTGGTGCGTGAAGCCGCATCCACTTCAATTAAATCAATAAATTGACCGGCATCAATGGCTTGGCAAGTCGAGCATTCGCCACAAGGTGCGGGGGTAATGCCTTGTTCGCAATTGAGGCATTTTGCAATAATACGGGCAATGGTGGTTTTACCCACACCGCGGGTGCCGGTAAATAAATAAGCATGATGCAATCGATCTTGGATCAGCGCATTGCTAAGCGTGCGCACGGTGGCATCTTGGCCAACCATTTGCGCAAAATTTTTCGGGCGCCATTTACGGGCTAGGGCTTGTGTGCTCATGATATTTAACAGCTAGTTTGGTTTTATATATCGCCCAGAGGGGCGTAAATAATAAATTAAGTGCCCCCGCCTAACCCTCGGCACTTAATATCACAACTACCGTTGCTTCCTTCCGGACCTGGCGGAGTTCGCTGCTAATCAATGCGAGGAGACGAGGACCGGCGTATGGTAGCAGAATGGGCAGGAATGGCAAGAAATGCGTAACCTGACCACCCGGCTAATTGCAATAGTTAGATCCTTTGCGTTGCAGCATTCTGAGTAGGGCCGTCCAATCGCGTTTGCCTATGTCAGGCTCAAAGGCCAGTAGGTCGCGTACGGTCTTTTGGCAGAGTTGTTCATTGGGCATGATTAAGTTGTCATGCGCTGCCATGGCTATAACCTGCGTTTTACAAGCGCGCTCTAAGTGGTGCAAATAAATATACGCTTCGTGAATGGTTTCACCGCATAATAATGTGCCATGATTACGCATAAACATCACTTTGTTTTCACCCAAATCACGGGTAATAGGATCTTCATGTTTAGTGGAATCTAGCGCTAAAGAATTATAGTCATGATAAGACACGCGGTCATAAAAGTGCAAAGCCCACTGGCTGATTGGCAGCAAACCTTCAGGCATGGCCGATACAGCAATGCCATTTTCGGTGTGTAAATGAAATACGGCGTTTAAATCAGGTCGGTTTTTGTAAACACCGCCATGAATAACGTAACCGGTTTTATTATATTGGTATTCTTCACCTTCTAGCACATTGCCGTCAAAGTCGACCATTAATAGTGATGAAGCGGTCACTTCCTCAAATAACAGGCCGAAGGGCTGTATATAAAAGGCATTTTTGCCAGGTACCCGGGCAGATAAATGTGCAAAGGTTAAATCATCGTAACAAAAATGAGCGACTAGGCGGTAGGCGGCGGCTAAATGTTGGCGAATTTGCGTGTTAGTCATGGTGGGCCTCTGTGCTGGAATGGGCGCATTATAGCATTGCAACTTGAGATGGGGGGGATTTTCCAGCGGTAGCAAAAAAAAGGGCGGCGACCAACGGTTCTGTTGACTTTAACCCATTGATATTAAGGGTGAATTTGGACTGGGCTTGTGGAAGTTGCACGAAAACACGATGCGTGTATACTACGCGATTCTATTGACACCGAGAGGTTAGTTCAGGCTGGAATTTAAGGGGTAAACGTATAAGTTTATCCAAAAATAGCTCTTCTGACATTATGAAAAAATTAAAATCTTTACTACTAGGCAAGCCGCTAGATCCGCTTAACGCTGGCATTCGCAGCCACATTCTTCTTATTGCATTTTTTGCCTGGATTGGCTTAGGCTCTGATGGTCTATCTTCCGCTAACTATGGCCCTGAAATGGCGTTTAAAACGTTGGGTCTGCAATATCACTATTTAGCCGTTTACATCGCTATTATGATGGCGGTGACGATTTTTATTATTGCGCTATCTTACAACCAAGTCATTGAATTATTCCCCGGTGGCGGTGGCGGTTATAAAGTCGCCAACAGAATGTTGCACCCCTACGCCGGTGTGGTTTCAGGTATTGCGTTGATTATAGATTATATTTTAACCATTGCTATTTCAGCTTCGGCGGCGTCTGATGCCCTGTTTAGCCTGATTCCCGGCGCGTGGCCCATTGCAAATCTGTGTGTTAAATTATTTATGATAGTTCTGCTCACCTGGCTTAATTTGCGTGGGGCTAAAGAATCTATTAAAATTTTAACACCCATATTTATAGGCTTTGTGGTGGTGCATTTGGCGCTACTGTTTTATGGTATGACGGCCCACGCTAGCGATTGGCATACGGTTTATACGCATACGTTGTCTGAATCTAAAAGTTATATTTCTCATTCAGGTTTGTTTGCCTTGCTGTTTTTATTATTTAAAGCTTATTCAATGGGGGCAGGGACCTATACCGGCTTAGAAGCTGTTTCAAATAACGTAAACATTTTAGCCGAGCCAAGGGTGCGCACCGGTAAATACACCATGTTTTATATGGCTATCTCTCTTAGCGTGGTCGCAGGTGGTATTACCTTATGCTATTTATTATGGACTGTTACGCCGGTTGTGGGGCAGACCTATAATGCGATTTTGTTTCACAAAATGTTGGGTAATAGTTGGTACGGTTACGGCGCCTTAGTTATCACCTTATTGTTAGAGGCGGGTATTTTGCTCGTGGGGGCCAATACCGGCTTTTTAGGGGGGCCTGCGGTCTTGTCCAACATGGCGGTAGATGAATGGGTGCCGAGTCTCTTTTCTAATATTTCAAATCGTTTGATAAGGCAAAATGCGGTGCTGTTTTTTGGCCTGGGTTCTATGTTTATAGTGGCCTTGCTCGATGGGCATGTTGATGCGCTGGTTATTTTATATAGCACCAGTGTATTTTTAACCTTTTCAATCACCTTGTTTGCCCTAACGCGGCATTGGTGGAAAACACGTGCGAATCAGAAAGATTGGCTGTACCGATGCTTTATTTCTTTGTTAGGTTTTTTGGTTTGTGCCTTAATTTTGTGTATTACCATTATTGAAAAATTAAGCCAAGGCAGCTGGATAACCATTGTGTGCATCTGTGTTATGGTTTACCTGTGTTTACGCATTAAACGCTATTATGCGCGGATACGCCGCCATATTAAAAAATATGCCGATTCATTGAAGAAAAATTTAATCAGCAGCCAGTTTTCAACCCTTGACTATGCGCCAAAATTTACTGAAAAAGGTCATGTTGGCGTGGTGATTTTAAGTGATCATTTGGGCTTAGATATTCACACGACACTTAGCGCGGTGCGTATGTTTCCTGATGAACTGAAAAACTTTGTGTTTTTAAAAGTTGGCACCATCGATAATTCTAATCTTAGCCAAGATGATTCGTTAGAAAAGTTAAAAGCATCTATAAAAAGTGAAGAGCAGCTATTGACCGCCTGGGCAATTGAAAATGACATTAATATCAAATTCTACAGTAAAATTAGCGTTGAAAGATTGCAGTCTTATAAAGAGCTAATTGAAAAAGTGCTGGATGAAGAGAAAAATTGTTTGTTTTTTGGTGGGCGAATTATTGCACGCAAACAAGGGGTTATTTCTAAGATTTTAGATTTCCCGATGATTTTAAACATGCAGAACATGTTGAATTCGATTGGGAAAAATTTGATTATTATTCCGATGACTATTTTTTAAGTTAGTTATTCTAATGAAAAATAGCGTGGGCGTTCAATAGCTTCTTTTCTTGCATGAGTTGCTGCATTTTTCCAGCCTGTTGCTTCAAAGTAATGATTCCCACCTGATAACTCATACAGACTATTTAAGATTAGCTCGGACAGTTCAAGGGGAAAGCGCTCTATTTCTAAAACGTGCTCCGGCCTGTTGATTTTTCTATGCCTGATTAATAACAAAAGCATAACAATACTAGCTTCACAAAATGTAGGTAAATAGCAGTGAATATACGAATACTGGCTATCTGGGAAAAAGTAGATATTGTATCTCCTTAATTGCTGGCTTTTCGGACATCAGTAGAGAGGCTAACTCCCATGCGCCTATTTCACAGGGTCCTGTCGGGTAGGCTCCGAAATGTGTGACATTTATGCATAAGTCTGCTTCCGTTATGAGCAAAGAAAACCTGATATCTTCATGTTATGAGGATATTGACGGCTTAAATACAAGGCATTACCAATCTTACCTTTAAAAATAAGCCAGCCAGCCGGCTGGAGTGGTGAAGCATTGCTTGTCTTTATACTCAACGAGACCAACTAAATCATCAAGTTTTTCGCTCAGATCAAATTCTATTGCTCTGGTTCTAGCGATTTTAATCATGTCGTGGAATGTATACATAAACTGAGTCTTTATTATGATTTATTAAATGAGTGTTAGCTCTCGTTTGTTCTATTTTAATCAGTATACAGGGGTGAAATTAAGTACAGATTAACAGGATGGGTTGAGGGGGGGGCTTTTTCAGGGCGGAGGGTGAAAAAAAGTACGTCGTTGCGAGGAGCGACGCGGCAATCTTCTGCAGGCAATTGTATGCTTAAAATAGAGTGCGATAGCGGCAAGAGATTGCCACGTCGCTGCGCTCCTCGCAACGACGAGATGGGTGCGCAGGGTCGCTATGCTCTTTGCAACGACGAGATTAATGGGTGAGCAGGATTGCTCCGCTCCTCGAAAAAATGGACTCTTAAAGCTTGGCAGCCAATGCCGCCCCTTGTGCAATAGCGCGTTTAGCATCCAGCTCCATGGCTTTGTCGGCGCCGCCAATAAGGTGGGCGTTAATGCCTTGTTGCGCTAATTCGCTGTGGACCGTACGCAGTGGGGTTTGGCCGGCGCAAATAATGATGTTATCTACGGCTAAGCAACGATTTTTTTCGCCGATTTTAATATGCAGGCCTTGCGCATCTATACGTTGATAGCTCACATCGCTAAGCATGTTGACTTTGCGTTTGCGCAAGCTTATGCGGTGAATCCAGCCGGTAGTTTTGCTTAGGCGGGCGCCTAGTTTGCCGGCGCTGCGTTGCAGTAGGTAAATCTCGCGTGCTGAATTTTCTTGCTCGGGTTTTGCTAGGCCGCCGCGATTTTGTAGGGTTTTGTCTACGCCCCATTCTTGTAAAAATTTGTCTACATCTAAGCTAGCCGAGTGGCCTGTTTGGCTTAAATATTCTGCCATATCAAAGCCAATGCCGCCGGCGCCAATAATGGCCACAGATTTTCCCACGGGAGCATGATGGCGTAATACATCAAGGTAAGACAGCACTTTAGGGTGCTCAACACCTGGAATATCAAGTGCGCGTGGGGTGATACCGCAAGCAATGATGATTTCGTCAAAGCCACCTTGGGCCAGCTCTTTGGCGCTGACTTCGTGGTTTAGTTTTACGGTCACGCCGGTGCGTTCAATTAAATCGTTGTAATAGCGTAAGGTTTGGTGAAATTCTTCTTTACCTGGAATTTGTTTGGCGTAATTGAATTGTCCGCCAATTTCGTGTTGGCTATCAAACAGCGTCACGTTATGGCCACGCTCTGCCGCCACGGTGGCGCAGGATAGCCCTGCTGGGCCAGCACCGACAACGGCGATTTTTTTAACGGTTAATACCGGCGTGTAAACTAATTCGGTTTCATGGCAAGCACGTGGATTAACTAAGCATGAAGCCACTTTACCCTGAAAAGCATGGTCCAAACAGGCTTGGTTGCAGGCAATGCAGGTGTTAATTTGCTCAGCTTTATTGGCGGCGGCTTTATTAACAAAATCAGCATCGGCTAGCAGTGGCCGCGCCATAGACACCATGTCGGCATTGCCTTCGGCAAGCACGGCTTCTGCCACGGCAGGGTCGTTAATGCGGTTGGTGGTAATAAGGGGGATGTTAAGCTTAGCTTTCAATTGTTTGGTTACCCACACAAAGGCCGCGCGCGGCACCATGGTGGCAATGGTGGGGATGCGGGCTTCATGCCAGCCAATGCCGGTGTTAATGAGTGTGGCGCCCGCAGCGGCAATGGCTTGGCCGAGTTGGACTACTTCTTCAAGCGAGCTGCCATCTTTTACCAAATCCAACATGGACAAGCGGTAGATAATAATAAAGTTTTCCCCCACGGCTTGGCGAATGCCTTTCACAATTTCTAGCGGGAAGCGAATGCGGTTTTCGTAACTGCCGCCCCAGCTGTCGGTGCGCTGGTTGGTGTGCTTAACAATAAACTGGTTAATCAAATAACCTTCGGAGCCCATCACTTCCACGCCATCATAGCCGGCCTGCTGAGCGAGCTTGGCACAACGAATATAGTCTTTAATGGTTTTGCGTATACCCCATTGGCTGAGTGCACGTGGCTTAAAAGGTGAGATGGGCGATTTGATTTTTGACGGTGCCGCAGGAAAGGGGTGATACGCGTAACGACCAGTGTGTAAAATTTGCAGGGCAATTTTTCCACCTTGTTCATGCACGGCTTCGGTCACTAAGCGGTGCTTTTGCATTTCACGGTGGTTGGTGAGCTTGGCGGCCTTTGGATAAGCCTTGCCCGACCAGTTAGGCGCAATGCCGCCGGTGACAATAAGGCCAACACCGCCTTTGGCTCGCTCGGCAAAATAGGCAGCTAGGCGCTCTAAGCTTTTGTCTTCTTCAAGCCCGGTATGCATGGAGCCCATGAGAGTGCGATTTTTTAATTGCGTGAAGCCAAGGTCAAGCGGAGAGAATAGGTGTGGGTAGGGCATGGTGTGTTTCGTTTTGCAGTTGTTGGTGGGCTGCTAGTGTAGCAGATTGTGCGAATGAGATCTTGGCGTTAGGGCAGGTTGTGTATGCGGCAATAACTGTTCTGACGTTGCGCTTTTTGCCTGCCATCCTGTGAGACATTCGCCTGGCAGCCCCTCAAAATACTGACTTCTTGCTTCCATTTGCAAGTATTTGCATTTTGTAATATGTTTTTTGACATAAGTTGTACACAATTTTGCATGAGAATGCATAATAGATCTGTCCCACAGATATTCTAATGAATTCCTATTTCATTATTCCCCTAACTCATTGATTTGAAATAACTATTTTTTGTATGCACAAAAAATAGACAAGCGCAGGGTCGTCATCATTTGTAGGGCAGTGAGAGCTTTGAGCCAAGGCTATCCACAAAGTTATCCACAGAATTTGTTAATAACTCTTGAAAGCCTTGATTACACAGGTACTAGACGCTTGATATAGGGAAGGCGTTAGAGCTGTATGGCAATTTTTAGTTAAGGTTAACAACACTAACTGATTGATTTTTTAGCTCAGCCAGGTATCATACAATGGAAATAGCACAAATTTGGTCCTATATGATTCGCATCAGTAAAATTGCCGATTACGGCACTAAAATGTTACTCGCCATGCATGCGCTGCCCGAGCACATGTTTAGCGCGGCTGAGCTGGCAGAAAAAACCCAGGTTTCTCAGCCCACGGTGAGTAAAGTATTGAAGCTGTTGACCAAGGCTGGCTTGCTGTCATCACAGCAGGGTAGCCAGGGTGGCTATTTGTTGGCTAAATCGGCCGATGATATTTCACTGGCTGATATTGTGAACATTTTAGATGGTGAAATAGCCATGACTGAATGCGAAAAAGCTCAGGGCTCTTGCGCCATTGAAGCTGACTGTGAAGTCAAAGATAATTGGATGACTATTAGTAAAGTTATTGCCAATGTGCTGCAAAATATTTCCTTGCAGCAAATGTGCCGTCCATTGAACCGGAATGAAATTCCACTAACGTTTTATAAGTGAGCTAAAGTATGAGTAGTGAGCAACAGTTAAATGAGCTAATCAATAAAGATTATGAACATGGCTTTGTTACCGACATTGAAAGTGACACTATTGCGCCCGGCTTGAGTGAAGACGTGGTGCGCCTTATTTCTGCCAAAAAAAATGAGCCCGAGTTTATGCTGGAATGGCGTTTAAAAGCCTACCGCCATTGGCTGACTATGACAGAGCCTCATGCCTGGGCGCAATTGAAATATAAACCGATTGATTATCAAACTATTATTTATTACTCCGCGCCTAAGTTACCAACCGATGGCCCTAAAAGCTTAGATGATGTAGACCCTGAATTGTTACGCACCTATGAAAAATTAGGCATACCTTTATTGGAGCAACAGTTCTTGGCCGGCGTGGCGGTGGATGCGGTGTTTGATAGTGTCTCGGTAGCCACTACCTTTAAAGATAAGTTGGCTAAAGAAGGTGTTATCTTTTGTTCGTTTTCAGAGGCGGTGCAAGAGCATCCTGAATTGATTAAAAAATATTTAGGCTCTGTGGTACCTGCGGGTGATAACTTCTTTGCGGCGTTAAATGCGGCGGTGTTTAGTGATGGCACGTTTGTGTACATTCCTAAAGGTGTGCGTTGCCCTATGGAGTTGTCGACCTATTTTCGTATTAATGCGGCTAACACCGGACAATTTGAGCGTACATTAATTATTGCTGACGATGATGCGTATGTGAGTTATTTAGAAGGTTGCACGGCGCCCATGCGTGATGAAAATCAATTGCATGCGGCGGTGGTCGAGATTGTGGCGTTAGAGAGGGCGCAAATTAAATATTCTACGGTGCAAAACTGGTACCCGGGCGATGAAAACGGCGTGGGTGGCATTTTTAATTTTGTGACTAAGCGGGGTGCTTGCCGCGGTGAAAGTTCTAAAATTTCCTGGACGCAAGTAGAAACCGGCTCGGCGATCACTTGGAAATATCCGAGTGTGATTTTGCAAGGTGACAATTCTGTGGGTGAATTTTATTCGGTTGCGCTAACCAATAAATGTCAGCAAGCCGATACAGGCACTAAAATGTATCACTTGGGAAAAAATACCACCAGCACCATTATTGCTAAAGGCATTTCTGCTGGGCGCGGGCAAAATACGTACCGCGGTTTAGTGAAAATAAATAAAGGCGCAGAAAATGCGCGCAATTATACGCAGTGTGATTCTATGTTGGTCGGTGATAAATGTGGCGCACATACGTTTCCTTATATGGAAGTGAAAAATCCTACAGCTAAGGTTGAGCATGAAGCAACGACGTCTAAAATTAGTGATGATCAGTTGTTTTTGTGTCAGCAGCGCGGGTTGGATATGGAAGATGCGGTGTCTATGATTGTGAATGGCTTTTGTAAGGAAGTGATGCGCGAGTTACCGATGGAGTTTGCGGTTGAAGCGCAGAAGTTGTTGGGGATTAGTTTAGAGGGGTCTGTGGGGTAGTTTGGGCTCGGGCTTCTGCGCCCTGGGGTTGTGGAGTGTGATGTTAGGCTCGCTGACGCATCGCTATTTGAATTTGTTATTAGAGAGTGATTTTTATGTTAAAAGTAAATGATTTACATGCTGGAGTTGAAGGTAAGGACATTTTGAAGGGGCTTAATCTTGAGGTTAATCCTGGAGAAGTGCATGCGATTATGGGGCCTAATGGGGCCGGTAAGAGCACCTTGGGTAATGTTTTGGCGGGGCGACCTGGGTATGACGTGACTAAAGGTTCTGTGGAATTTTTAGATAAGGATTTATTTGAGCTCGAGGCAGATATGCGGGCGCGTGAAGGGTTATTTTTGGCTTTTCAATATCCGGTGGAAATTCCTGGGGTAACGAATATTTATTTTTTGCGTGCGGCTTATAACGCTATTCGCAAGCATCAGGGTGAAGAGGATGTAGATGCGATGGACTTTATTGCTTTGATCAAAAGCAAAGTTAAAGAATTAAAAATGCCAGAGAAATTTTTGTACCGCGATGTGAATGTCGGCTTTTCTGGGGGTGAAAAAAAGCGTAATGAAATTTTGCAAATGGCACTGCTGGAACCTAAGTTAGCCATTTTAGATGAAACCGATTCAGGCCTTGATATTGATGCGTTAAAAATTGTCGCCGATGGGGTGAACAAATTGCGTGACTCAAAGCGTAGCTTTATTGTGGTGACGCATTACCAGCGTTTGTTAGATTACATTGAGCCTGATTTTGTGCATGTGCTTGCTGACGGCAAGATCGTTAAATCAGGCGGTAAAGAATTAGCCCTAGAATTAGAAAAAGAAGGTTATGGCTGGTTGAATACTGAGGCTGCATAACGGGATTTTGGCGATGGGGAGCGGGTGAACAAAAAGCCCCGTCGTTGCGAGCCCGCAGGGCGCGGCAATCTCGTGTTAAATGTGGAGATTGCCGCGTCGCTATGACGGGGGAAGATTTTTATAACGCTACGCTCCTCGCTACGGCAAGGAAGGGTACAAACGAAATAGAGTAAATATATGAGAGCAAGTTTTCAACATGTTGAAGAATATTTAGAGCAAGCCGAGCAGACACCGCGTGCGGGGTTTGTGGCGTTGCGCGAACAAGCCGCGAATGATTTGCAAGCTTTTGGCTTTCCGGCTTTAAAAACCGAGAAGTGGAAATACAGCAATCCTAAATCTTTATTACGTGAAGTATATCGGCCTGCCACTGCATCCACAGCTGCTGGCACACAGCAAGCTTGGTTGGCAGAGGCGCATCAAATATTAATTATTAATGGGCAATTGCAAGCAGAGTTGAATATTGCCGGGGTGCGATTAGTCCCTATTGACCAAGCGCCTGAGCTCGGCACGGCTGTGCCGATGGCTGAAGCCGGCTTTACGGCTTTGAACACCTTGTTATTTACCGAGGGATATTACTTACAGGTGAGCAGCGCCGTTGATAAACCGATTCATATTATACAGCTAGCAACTGATTTAGACGCTGACCAAGTGGTTCACACGCGCAATTTAATTAAGCTAGATGCTGCCGCTAAAGTTAGTGTTATTGAGCAATATATTAGCGCCAACGACGAGCTTGATTACTGGCGTAATAGCGTTACTGAAGTGAAGCTCGCTGGGCAAAGTCATTTACATTATTATAAATTGCAACAAGAAGCGCTGGCGGCAAAACACACGGCGTTTATTAGTGTGCAACAAGCGGCGAGTAGTACCTTAACCAGTTTCAATTTGGATTTAGGGGGTAAGTTTGTCCGTAATGATTTACACACCGCATTATTAGCAGAGCAAGCGCAATGTGAATTGTTCGGTGCTTATTTGGCGCGTGACAAGCAACATATGGATAACCACACGGTGATTGAGCATGCCTGTGCACATACTTTTAGTAACGAGCTCTATAAAGGCGTGCTGGATAATAAAGCTCACGGTGTCTTTAACGGCCGTGTGTTGGTGCAAGCGGATGCGCAAAAAGTTGATTCTGCGCAACACAATGCTAACTTACTGCTCTCTAGAGAATGTGAAATTGACACCAAACCCGAATTAGAAATCTATGCCGACGACGTGAAGTGTGCGCATGGCGCCACGGTAGGGCAGTTAGATGATAAAGCCCTATTTTATATGCAATCACGTGGTGTTAGTTTAGAGATAGCCGAGAAATTATTAACCTTTGGTTTTGCCCATGACGTAGTGGAAAAAATTGAGGATGAAACAATACAAGCTTTTTTCACCCAACATTTAGCGCACTGGTTTGTGGCCGATGCACAGCTACAGGAGTTGATGTTATGATTTTTGATGTGCAAGCTGTTCGCGCCGACTTTCCTATTTTAGATCAACAAATTAATGGCAACCCATTAGTTTATTTAGACAATGCGGCCACCACGCAAAAGCCGAATTGCGTGATTGATACCATTACGCATTATTACCAAAAAATTAACGCCAACATTCACCGTGGCGTGCATGCTTTAAGTGAAGCGGCAACGGCCGACTATGAGCAAGCGCGGAAAACTTGCCAAACGTTTATTAATGCCGCCCAAGTTGAAGAGATTATTTTTTGCCGAGGTACAACGGAAGCCATTAATTTGGTGGCGCAAAGTTTTGGTCGCCAATTTATTAAAGCGGGTGAAGAGATTGTTATTAGTGCGCTTGAGCATCACTCCAATATTGTGCCTTGGCAAATATTATGTGAGCAAACCGGGGCAATATTGAAAGTTGCACCCATCAACCAGCAAGGCGAAATTATGCTGGATGAGTTTGCCGCCTTACTGTCAGCCAAAACAAAATTAGTGGCTGTGAATCATATTTCTAATGCGTTGGGAACGGTTAACCCCGTTGCCCAAATGACGAAAATGGCACATGCGGTTGGCGCCAAAATTTTAATTGACGGCGCCCAAGCGCTGGCTATGACCCTCGTTGACGTGCAAGCCATGGACTGTGATTTTTACACGTGTTCGGGGCATAAATTATTTGGCCCTACGGGTGTAGGGTTTTTATATGGCAAAGCAGAATTGTTAAACGCTATGTCGCCGTATCAAAGCGGGGGCGATATGATTCGCCAAGTGAGCTTTGAAAAAACCACGTATGCGCCTATTCCTAATAAGTTTGAAGCCGGCACACCCAACATTGTGGGCGCCATTGGTTTAGGCACGGCCATTGATTATATTAATCGCTTAGGCATACCTGCTATTCAGGCCTATGAGCAGCAATTACTGGCCTATGCAACCGAGCAGGCAGAGCAGATGCCGGGTATGCGCTTAATTGGCACCGCGGCGAATAAAGCCAGTATTTTATCGTTTGTGATTCAAGGCATTCACCCGCATGATCTAGGTACTATTTTAGATAGCCAAGGCATTGCGGTGCGCACAGGGCATCATTGCGCTATGCCGGTAATGAAATTTTTTAAAGTGCCTGCTACGGTGCGCGCGTCATTTTCAATTTATAATACGGTAGAAGAAGTCGATGCGCTGATGGCGGGTATCCGTAAAGTACAAGAGATGTTTAATAATGAATGAATTACAAGAATTATATCAACAGGTGATTATTGATCATGGCACTAAACCGCGTAATAGCGGTGAAATGCTAGATTGCAGCCATAAAGCCGATGGTTTTAATCCCTTGTGTGGTGATGAGCTAAGTCTATATTTAAAAGTAGATGCAAACGATGTGATTACGGCGGTGAAATTCACTGGCGAGGGCTGTGCCATCTCAACCGCGTCGGCCTCGTTAATGAGCCAGTTTTTAAAAGATAAAACGGTTACGCAAGCAAAAGAGGCCATGAGTGAGTTTACCGACATGGTGACGAAAAGCCCTGATGCAAATCACGAAAATTTAGGAAAGTTAATTATTTTAGCGGGCGTTAACAAATACCCTTCGCGGGTAAAGTGCGCGAGCTTAGCGTGGCATACTTTATTAGCTGCTTTAGAAGGTAATGCTGCGGCAACAACGGAATAAAAGGTGAAAACATGAGTGAAACGCCCCCGCCAGTAACAGACGAAATGTTGTCGGTTATTGAGCCCAAATTAACCAAGCAAAAAGTTGTGGATGAATTTTTGTCGGTCAATGAACCCATAGACAAGCCCACGCCGTTGACTTTAGAGTCTGCGACCGATGATTTGTTTTGTGAAGTAGAAGGTGACGCCAATGTTGCCCGCCAAGTCATTGCCAAATTGGCCACGGTTTATGACCCTGAAATTCCGGTGAATATTTATGATTTGGGTTTGATTTATAAAATAATTATTAAACCTGAGCAACACGTGGTTATTGTTATGACCTTAACCGCTCCCGGCTGCCCTGTGGCGCATTTGTTTCCTAGCATGGTGGAAGGCGCGGTAACGGCAGCTGAAGATGTGGACACGGCAGAAGTGGAAATTGTGTGGGATCCACCTTGGACGCAAGAGCGCATGAGTGAAGCGGCAAGGTTAGAACTGGGTATGTTTTAATGCACAGCGTGAGAAAACATTTTTTTGTAATGTTTTCTCAGAGTTAGTGTTATTTATGCCTTGGCTATTGCCATCCATGGTTAAGCTCCAGGGACGGTGGGCCTAGGTGGGGTTAGATAATCTGAATCCCCAATTTTGTATCTTCTTCTTTGTGACGCAGCCGGTGTTTGAGGTGGCAGCTCATGCACTTTTAGCGGCTTAGCACTGGTTGTTTTCATTTTATCTAAATCTGATTCCATCAAATTTAGGACTTCTCTTAGCATGTCTATCGCACCGCGCACATTGTATTTTGCTTCGAACCGTAAAGCACGAACGTTATTCGTCTCTTCTTCAGTTAGTGGTTTTTTAAGGCTTTGTCCATTCAGTTCTAGCTCATATAAGCGCATGGTTTCCCAGTAATCTCTTGCAATCGCTTCAAGTAATTTAGACATATTGGTTTCTGTTTGCGCTCTCATTTTGGGTGTGCTGGGCGTGCTGGTGGAGGCGAGTGTTTCCCTGTCGATAGCGGCGTAATGTTCTGATATCTCATTTTTCAACTTGTCAAAAACACGGTTCCACACAAATGTCATGCCAGGAAAGTCGGTTATGCTTGATACGGTAAGGCCAAACATGGTGACTGCGTTTAAGACTCTGTTGCGGTGTACGCCTGGATCTTTAATAATTGATCCGCATCTTTTTAATAAAGTGTTCATGTGGCGCTTACCGTTTGGAGTATTTAACTCTCTTAGGCGTTGTTGTTGCCTAGGACAAATAAATAAGTAGCCACTGACTCTACGCTTAACACGTAAGTCCCATAAAACATGGGCTAAATAATTAAGATCGCGTGTTTTAAAAATTTCTAATCGTTCTAAATTTTTGTTTTGTAAATTGATAGACTGCTGATGCGGCTGTTCTTCCGTCATGTTCCATTTTTTGAAATGGCGGTGTGCCTGTGGAGGCATGCTGGTATAGGCTTTGATAACAAGAAAGTCAATTGGGTCTGTTCCAATAGGCGCATAATCTATACGGTTTTTTTCTATATGGACCACTTTGATTACTGAAAAAGGTGTGTCGGAGCTAGGTGTCCGTATTATGAAATCGCCTTTTTTAATAGGGGCACAGGTTGTTAATTTATCGTTTGGGATCTCATGGCTTATTGCTGAAGATTTCTGTGCGGTTGATACCGAATTTTTTTCTTTGTGTAGGTTTAATTTGTATTGCATATCACTATCTCTATCCCTAATTATTGTTCTATGGTTTCCATTATATCAAAGCAAGGTTAAGCCAGCATTAAAAGAAGCCAGTGAATTCCCTAGCTTGTCATGTATTATAACTGGAAAAAATCTTAAAGTAAGGTAAAATCCTCGCAAATTAGCAGCAGGAACCACCATGAATCAGCCAAAACATTACCTTATTATGCTCAGTTTTCTTAGTCTGTTTGCTCTCAATGCATCAGCAGCCTACGCACAAAGCAATTGGTATGCTTCTTGGGGTTACAGCGGTGACACATGGGGCCGGAGTGACATTCATGTTAAGCAGGGTGCGTTAAACAATGATTTCACTATACACGATGTTTCAGGCGGAGATGACAAGCAATGGAATTCGGATGTATTTGGTAAAGGCCTCACTGTGCCACAATATAACATTCGTGTTGGCCGCTACCTAGACCCGCAGCATAAATGGGCAGTGGAATTTAGCTTGGATCACACTAAATATAACACCGACCTTGGCCAGATTTCAAAAGTCACGGGGAAAATAGATGGCAAACCGGTCAACAAAAATGAAGCGCTAAACAAAGATTTCTTCGATTACAAGCTACACAATGGGGCAAATCACATAATGATTAACATTGTGCGTCGTTTGGGGCTCATTGGCACAATACAAGATCGCCACAGCTTGTCGGCAGTATTTAAAGCTGGGGCCGGCATTATGCTGCCTCACGCGGAAAATACGGTTATGGGTAACAAGAATGATGTTGGCAATAAAACGTTTTCTAACGCGGTTGGCTTCACGCATGGCTGGTGGCAATTAAATGGCTGGACAGTAGGCGGAGAGGCTGGTTTGCAATATGTGGTTTATAAGCCTGTTTATATTGAACTTGCCGATAAAGTGGCTTATGCCGATATGTGGAATATCCCTGTTTATGAAGGCCGCGCCAAACAAAAAATTTGGGTGAATATTGTTAGCTTAAGTTTAGGCGTATTGTTTTAAATTACCGCACTCAATCATTGACCTATCGCGATTTACTTGTATAATCGCGTTTCAGCTTACCCAAGCAGTTTACGCGCCCGTAGCTCAGCTGGATAGAGTACCTGGCTACGAACTAGGTGGTCGGAGGTTCGAATCCTTCCGGGCGCACCATTTTTCCTCAAAATTTTCCCTAATCTAAATTAAAGCACAACATTGATAATTTCATCTATCGGGACGGTTTCGATTCTCTGATGACTATAGTGAGTTAAGTTCAAAGACGCTGCTGCAAGCCGTTTTGGAGGCCTTAGCGTGAACGTACAGGACGTTCACTTATCAATGTTTCCAGATACTTTATTTCCTAGCCAGGAATGTTTGTCATTGCATCAAGAAACGGTGTAATAGAGACTTCTTTATAAATACCTGCCTTGTTAAAAGGCTCATTTTCAAACCAATGCGTTGCTTCATTCAGCGTGTCAAATTTTGCAATGATCAAGCTGCCCACATGAGCTGCGTTAGTTTCGATGGAATCTTGTAAAGGGCCGACCGTAAAGAGTCTCCCTGCAGCTTTTAATTCGCCCAGTGCCGCCAGATGGTCTGTACGATATTGTTCAAGTAGGCTGGTTGTATTAGGGGCATCTTTGGCAACAATAGAAAATAATGGCATAAATTTTTACCTATGTTTTGTAGAGGGTCGAGAATAATTGGATAAGAATAGGTTTTGGAACATTATTGGCAAGACCAGTACCTTGTTAGGGGCATCCTGGCCTTACTTTCGTAAACACGCCTTCCTTGGAATGTTGCAATTCTCTATGACTTGCTGGCTTAGCGTAGCAAGTAATGTTTAGATTGTAAACCTTACGCCTTTTGAGGCGTAATTTTTAGTGTTTAAATTTATTTTCCAGTGCGAACAGGGTGTTAGGAATAGTGAGTGAGTTAAAATTAAGCATATCAGTATATTTTATATACACTGTGCGACTTTTCTTACAGAACTTTAAGATATTGCTTGCTCATAAATGTAACAACTTGTACAATACAGACTCAATAACAATAATAAATGTACTAACTACTTAAGGGATTAAGAAAGATATGTTTAAAAAACTAGCACTATTGTTACTAATAACCACTGCCGCAACCAGTTACGCCGGCCAAAGAACACTCAACATCATTAACCACGCAGGCCACGGTTATATTTACACACCGTTCAAGATCGCTGCTGTTGTTGCTATCGTCAATAAGCCTGCAGCTGAGGGGCAATGTAAAAATCAACCCCCTGCGATGAATGCTTGTGAGATTGATGCTGGTAAAAATTCATATGACCTAAAACAATACTCTTCCTCTGGTAGCTCAACGGATATCTGCTTATCATCTAGCAGCCAGCTACCCTCAGACAATAACAATGGCCAGTGCGCTCAAAATGATTGTGAAGCACAAGTGAGCTTTTCAAACGGTACGGCAGTTGCCATACCGGAAAATGGTAATTGCGGCCAATATATTTTTCCCGCTAATCAAGTGTTAGCCGGAGATTTGCAGACGATTGAAGCAGGACGTTAAGCACTTTGGCTTCCTTAAGCCTTGCAAGCCTAGATAGTAATTAACACTCAGGCCAGCCATCATGAGTAGCGTGCATACTACCGTAATCATATAGCGAGATAATGGGTCTTCAGGTGCCTGAAAACGTGGTGTGTCCTGAGCTGCTGGATGTGGCACGAGCTCGCGGCTAAGGGCTTCACCAATTGATTTTCCTGGAAGATAGCCCATAATGCCGGAGCAAACTAAGGCGACTATAACGTTAAGCCAGCTAGATGGCTGGGCAAAGCTGGCTGGATAGCCTGGCATCCGTCCTGCATTTTGTATTAACGTATCTCTTTCGTCTGTGCTCACAATGCGGCGTCCTCCTGGAATATTGGGGTCTTCTGCTGATGTTCCTCTTGCAAGCTTTACAAAATCAAGACTTCCTTTATGGGCGAAACCCATTATGCATAGCATTACCAGGTAAGCTGTAAGCCACCCGGCTGTGCTGCTTTTATCTTCGCTTGTGATGGTGCCTTCTGTCTGCTTGCGGAATAACTCCCCTATCTCTTTAATTATGAGTGGAGAAACAAGGGGGATATGTTTAAGAAAGTTGCCTATGTACATGAAAACAGCGGTGCAGGGAGCTGTGGTTTGTATTGGAATGCTCAAATTCATGGTGGATTGAAAAATCAGAACCCAAAAACCTGCCATAGCGGCCACTACTGCTCCTGTGGTGTTGAGCGGAGGACAAGGATCTCCTTTGAAAAAACCGAGACCGCTTTGAGTGACTGCAGCAATCCCAGCTGTTGTAGCGGTTGCCCGCGCAAGTGCAGAGCCGACATAGGCGATAATGGCGAAACAATTTTTACATTTGCAGTTTACATGTTCAGGGAGGATAATTCCTCTCCTTCCTGGCCTGGCAATACTCTTTTTATATATTTCAGGCATCGTTAATAAGGTGGAGAAAAGTAAGGCGTACCCAAAAATCTTCATAAAATCTTTGATAGAAAAACAGGTCTCGGGGTTCTCGGCATTTTCATAAGCATGGATTATATTTTGATAGCAAAGTGCTGCCGCACCATTTTGAACCATTATTGCAAGCCCACCAAGAAAAGCACGAAACCGAGGGCGATCAAACATGGCTTGTAATATTAATTGTAAAAAATCTGCTCTTGCTTGCGTATCATCAGAATGGTGAGGCATAACCTATATCCTTATAAAATTAACTTACTAGGTAGTCTAGTAAACTAGTATTAATGTAATATTAAATGGTGTTAATTTTTAAAAATATTATTGCGAACAATTAAAAAAATATTTTAGGTTACTGTTTAAAATCCTTAGGTGTTTTCCCTGGTGATTGTTTAAATGTTATCACTTACGGCACGAGCATTATTATAGGCGTACGCTTGTGTTAGATGGGTTATGTTTTAATTTTGGCGTTGACATGTATTGGCACGTTTCCGCAAACTATATTTACTTCAAAAGATTAAATAGATTTAAAGGTTTCAATAGCGTATTGACGGGTTTGCTTTACGTCGACAATAGGCGTGAAATAGCCTGGCATGGGTGGCGGTTGATGAATAGTTTTATTGTCCAGCTCAGCTAGCTCTGGGCAAAAGGTTCTAATAAACTTTCCTTCAGGGTCAAAGCGTTCACTTTGCCGGTACGGATTAAATACACGAAAATAAGGTGCTGCATCGGTGCCAGTGGAAGCAGACCATTGCCAGCCGCCATTATTGGCTGATAGCTCGCCATCTATTAACTGCTGCATAAAATAACGCTCGCCAAGCCGCCAGTCTAGAAATAAATTTTTGCTAAAAAACATTGCACTCACCATACGTAAGCGGTTATGCATCCAGCCGGTTTGATTTAATTGGCGCATAGCGGCATCCACAATGGGAATACCTGTCTTGCCTTCACACCAGGCTTTAAAGTGTTGGTCATTATTGTTCCACACTATTTTTTCTGTGGTTAATTTAAAGGCCCTATGTTTGGCGACTTTTGGGTAATGCGCCATAATATGTTTGTAGAAATCGCGCCATATTAATTCATTGATCCAAATGGTGCGACCTTCGCCGCTTTCAATTTGTAAGGCAGCTTGCAAGCATTGCTTGGCAGACAAAATTCCCGCCGCTAAATAAGGAGAGAGTAAACTCGTTTGGTTAAGGCTAGGCACATCTCTTGCCACGTTATAATGTTGTATTTTTTCTGCAACAAATTTTTGCAAACGCTTTTGCGCAGCCTGCTCTGATGCTGGCCAACATTTTTTGTTGTAAGCAACCTCGTGCTGACGGTGTATGTCAGTCCATTCCGTTGAAGTGACGGTTGTTTTTTCTTGTTTTTTTGGGGCAGGTAACAATTGGTAATGATCTTCGTGCAACATTTTTAGCCATTGATTTTTAAACGGTGTAAAAATCGTATACGGGGTATTATCTTTCTTTAACACTTCGCCAGGCGGTAAAATGCAGCTTTGCGAATAGGAGGACAGGCGAATGTTTTGTAAGCGACAGCGATTTGCAACATCTTGATCGCGCGCCAGCTCATTGAGCTCTAATTCTTTATTAAAATACAAATGCTCAACGTCGTGCTTTATTAATACTTGTTCAATATCATGGCCCAAATCTTTTATGCTACTGCATATCACAATTAAGGGAATATTTAGCTTTTCTAATGCAAGCTGCATACTCTTAAGGGCATCTAGCCAAAATGCGATTTTAACCGGCGCATCGTTATGTTGCTGCCAGTATTCCGGCACGATGGTGTAGAGCGCAATCACTGCGCCTGTATTTTTTGACCCTACATGGTAAAGAGCAGGGTTGTCTTGTATGCGCAAATCGCGGCGCAACCAAACTAGGCGGGTCATCGGCATCTCCTATTTATTGTCACAGTCTAACATTTCTATGCAATTTGTATATCTGGGTTGATTTATGCATAGATATTCGTATAATTAGAGTCATGAACCAACCCCAAGATTTATTTCCCATTGGTGTTCTTGCGCAAGCTACGGGCATTAGCCCCATGACCTTGCGCTCATGGGAGCGCCGTTATGGCTTGTTAACCCCAACCCGTACGCCAAAAGGGCACCGACTATATAATGGTGAAGATGTCGAAAAGGTTAAGCGCATTTTGAGTTATATTAAGCGCGGCGTTTCAGTGGGCAAAATAAGGCCGCTGCTCCAGCTTGCTGACGACGAAAAAGACATGCTTGACGAAGACGCTTATTCTAGCTGGCCGGATTATATAGTATGCATGTTAAATGCAGTAAAAGAATTTAATCTTAATAAGCTCGATAGTCTCTATAATGAAATTATTTCAATTTATCCGATTGAAGTTGTGTCAAACCGCCTTTTCCAGCCTTTGTTGAAAACGTATCAAGCCCATATTTGTGCAAAATATAAAGGTGCGGTTGCCGAAGAAAATTTTCTTGTTACTTATGTGCGCAATCGTTTAGGGGCACACTTCCAACAACTAGCCAGCATGAGCACGGGCTCTAAACTATTGTTTGCCGCGTTACCCTCCGAACGACATGATTTTTTACCTTTGTTGTTTGCCATACACTGCATGAATGCGGGTTATAAAGTCATTTCACTGGGCACCAACACACCCATGGAGCAAGTGCTGTTTGCTGGCGATATCATTACACCCCATGCTATTGTATGCTTTGGTGAATTAAGCAAAGCCGACACTAATACTGTTGTAGAGACTAAGCACACATTATTTAATTTTGCTCACCAAAAAACAATGGAAAATATGACTGGATTAAGCCCTGATTTTTCAGAAGCTTTGGCGAGCATTCGACAACAAAATTAACCATTTTTTTAACTACATCAAGGATGCCTACCAATGAAACTTATCAAAACAATACTATTAACTTCTCTTCTTTCTGCCAGCGTAGCTTATGCTGATGATAACTGTGAAGATACCACACATTATCCAACGGTTCCCACGCAGTGCAGTTGTGTTATTAATAATGCTATCACCGATTGCGAAGCAAAGTCTCCAATAAAAAGCATCTGTAATCCAACTAGCCTTGGTAACTTCTTCAAAAATGAGCCTCAAGGTGCACAAGCTCAATGTGAAAAATATGGTGGTGAGCCAACACAGTGTGCATGGAGTGTGAGTTTCTATGATAAAAATTGCTAATTACGCTTTTTTATTGCTATTTAGCTCTCTAGTTTACAGCCAAGCTTTTATGTCGGCGCAACATGAAATCTACATTGGGGTATTGGGGGGCTATGGCAGTACTAACTGGTCAAAAATACAAACAGATGATCCCACCTTACAAGCAAGCCTGCCTAGCCATGCTAAAGATGCGGGTTTAACGTGGGGCGTTTTTATTGGCGATAATATCGGTAAGCACTATGGGGTGGAGTTGCGTTATCAAAAGTTTGCTAACTCAGCTATTAGTTTCGCTAAATATAATGAGTATGCACCAGCTCCTGATTTTAACCCCTTTACGATGACGTCTAAAACAGAAAATTATTCTTTGCTAGGCAAGTTGCGTGTAATGGCCTATCCTAATGTGGAGTTGTACTCAATCCTAGGAGCAAGCTATACAAAACGTTCGGATACTTTAGCAAAAATAGGTGGCTTGGGCGGTGTTTTTGGTGGCGGAACCACCTTTGTTATAAATTCACATTTTAGCAATGCACTTGAATTTGATTTTATTACGGGTAATGCATCGATTACGCTAATGCCCTCAACCACGTATCAGCCATTTTTAACCTCATTAAGTGATAAGTTTATTTATACGTTCTAGCATTAGAAATTTGATTATAAGGATTTAACATGAGTGAAAAAATAATAATAGGCATTAGCGAATGCTTGTTAGGTTGCAAAGTTCGTTTTGATGGCGGTCACAAACATGACCGCTACATTACCGACACGCTGGGCCGTTATTTTGAGTTCAAAACCTATTGTCCCGAAGTGGCAATTGGCATGGGTGTGCCAAGAGAGCCAATTCGTTTAGTGGGTGATCCGCAAAACCCAAGTGTATTGGGTGTGAAAAATTCTGAGTTAGATGTTACCGTAAAATTAAAAGCTTATAGCCAACAATCCACGCAAGCACTACCGAGTGAAATTTGTGGATTTATTTTAAAAAGTAAATCACCTACCTGTGGGATGGAAAGAGTTAAAGTTTACCATGCGAATGGTAACCCTAATGCCAGTGCAAAAGGAATTTTTGCCAAAGCCTTAGCCCAGAACCACCCTAGTTTGCCTATTGAAGAGGAGGGTAGGCTTTGCGACCCCATGCTAAGAGAAAACTTTATACAACGTGTTTTTATTATGAAACGCTGGAAAAACTTACTCTTATCCGGCGCAACCGCCACAAGCTTGATTGCTTTTCATTCGCAGCACAAGCTTAGCCTAATGGCGCATCACCCTGTTTCATACAAACTGTTGGGGGCAATGCTGTCCAACTTAAAAGATAAAAATATTGATAATATCGCAGCCGACTATATATCTCAGCTAATGACAGGCTTTAAATATATCGCCACACGTGCCAAAACAACCAACTTGCTACAGCATTGTGTGGGTTACTTAAAAAAACAACTCGATAAAGAAGATAAAGCAGAGCTGCAAAAGTTAATTCAACAATATCGGCTTAGCAATATACCTTTAGTGGTGCCGATTACCTTGCTGCGGCATTATTTTCGAAAATATCCGGATGAGTATATGCTGCAGCAAACATTTTTGTCTCCCTATCCAAATGAATTGAATTTAAGGAATGTAATATGAGTCACTTACGAATATTGGTCGCCGGCGGCACAGGATTTATTGGTCAAGCCTTCATTGAAAGCCGCCTTGAATTGGGTGATAAAATCACCGTGGTCGGACGTGACAAAACAAAAATTGTACGGTGTTTCACAAATAGCGTTACGGCTTTGCAATGGCAAGAATTAAATCTTGAAACAATAAAAAACACGGATGTTATTGTTAACTTAGCCGGAGCTAATATTGGCGATAAGCGCTGGACGAAAAAACGCAAAAAAATTATTTTGAATAGCCGTGTTAATACGACTCAACAAATTGCAGCTTTATGTGCAAAACTGGGTAAACAAGCCCCTCGC
>JAWUVP010000034.1:0-9018 GCA_034112285.1 Gammaproteobacteria bacterium | reverse complement strand
GGAACACAGTGACGCTGCAATCTCCAAAATCTCGAGATTGCAGCGTCGCTACGCTCCTCGCAACGACGGGGCTTATGCAGAGGAGCGCGGGACCCTACTAGTCACTTCTCACCATAGCGAGCACCATAAAATTATGTTTTACTGCAACCAACGAGTTGGCCCTCTGTAAAATATAATATGATTAAACGTTCTGCTATAGCTGCGTTATTTGGCTGCGGTTGCCTGCTCTTTTTAACCACCTTACCGCCGGTTTGGATAGCGGCAGTATTTGCTGCCGCCCTCGGCCTTTTGTTTTGGCGCAACGCCTCTTGGCGCGCTGTTCTTTGGCCGCTGCTTATTATGGCATTAGCATTCTCTTATGCTAACTATATAGCACAAACGCGTTTATCTTGGCAGCTTGCCCCTCAAATTGAAAATAAACCGATCAGGATCTCGGGGCGCATTATTTCTTTGCCAGTTGTGGGGGCCTTGAGTACGAGTTTTGTTCTGCGGTTTGATTCTTTAAACCAAAAGACAACGCAAGCTATTAACATTAAGCTTAGCTGGTATGGCAGGCCGCCGAGGTTAGCATTAGGTGAGCGTTGGCAATTGCAGGTAAAGCTCAAGCGTATTCGCGGCTTCGCCAACCCAGGAAGTTTTGATTATGCACGCTATATGCTGCAACAAAATATCCGCGCGGTGGGTTATGTGCGTAATAGTGCGAGTAATCGTTTATTGAGTAGGCCACATCCGTGGTTGCATTTAGATAGTTGGCGCCAGCATTTAAAGCAGCAGATTCAACAAGCCTTACCGCATTCGCCTTTTGCGGCCATGGTTGTGGCCTTGGTGGTAGGCGATAAATCTGGCATTACGGCTGCGCAATGGCACGTTTTGCAGCGCACGGGGACGAATCATTTAATGGTGATTGCTGGGTTGCATATTGGCATGTTATCGGGGTTAGCTTTTTGGTTGGTTAACTGGCTTTGGCGTCGGAGTCGGCGTTTAATGTTGCGTATGGCGGCGCAGCGAGTGGCGGCTCTAGCGGCTTTATTTACCGCGTTTAGTTACAGCGCGCTGGCGGGGTTTTCTATTCCTACCGAGCGGGCGACAGTGATGGTAGCGGTATTTATGTCGGCGCTATTTTTTTTGCGACGTTTAGCGTTGGGCACGGGTTTGGCATTAGCTATGTTGTGCGTGCTGCTGATTCACCCTTTGGCGCCGTTAAGCATTGGTTTTTGGCTATCGTTCGCAGCCGTTGGGGTTATTTTTTACGGCATGAGTGCGCGCATTGGGGCGGGGAGTCGTTTTGGTCAAGTGTTGCGTCTGCAATGGGTGGTGAGCTTGGGCTTGTTGCCGTTCACCTTGCTGTTATTTCAAAATGCATCGTTAATTTCCCCCTTAGCCAATAGCATCGTAATACCTTTGGTGGGTTTTATTGTGGTGCCGCTAAGCTTGCTGGCTAGTGTGTTGGGCTTGATCAATATGACGCTAGCGGGCGAGTTGTTTCACGTTGCGGTGTGGGTGTTAAAACTGGTGTGGTGGATTTTATCCACCTTGGCCACACCATCGTTTTTTGCTTGGCAGCAAGCTGTCCCCACGGCTTGGTGTTTTGTTGCTGCCTTTATCGCTATTTTATTGTTGCTGGCGCCGCGCGCTTGGCCGGCGAAATGGCTAGCGGTCTGTTTTTGTTTGCCAATTTTATTTTATAAACCTCCTGCACCGAAATGGGGCGAGGCAGAATTTACGTTGCTTGATGTGGGGCAGGGTTTAGCCAGTGTGGTGCAAACCGCGCATCATATTTTAGTGTTTGATACAGGGGCGAAATTTGGGCCTAATTTTAATATGGGGGCGGCTGTGGTGGTGCCTTTTTTGCGTACCTTAGGCGTGCGCAAAGTTGATGCCATGGTCATTAGCCATGGTGATAATGATCATATTGGCGGGGCGTCGGCAGTGTTGCAAGCGATGCAGGTGACACAAATTATTACCAGTGTACCAAAACGATTTTTACCACGTCAGGCCCGGCTTTGTTTGGTTGGTGAGCATTGGGTTTGGGATGGGGTGCGTTTTGCGTTTTTGTATCCTGATAAGGCGCATCTAGGTTTGGATAATAACAGCTCTTGCGTGCTACGCATTAGTGCTGGCGATAAGCATTTATTGCTGACTGGGGATATTGAAAAGCCGGCGGAGACTTGGTTGGATGCTAATGCCGCAGAGACTTTGCAGGCCAATATTATTGTGGCGCCGCATCATGGCAGTAAAACCTCTTCTAGTTTGGCCTTTTTGCAGCACGTTAAGCCCGATTGGGTGTTTTACCCGATGGGCTACTTGAATAAGTATCGCTTTCCAAGTGCATCGGTGGTGCAGCGCTACCAAACCTTGGGCGTAAAAAGCCTACGCAGCGACCAAGAAGGGGCTATCAAGGTTTTGCTTGGTACAAATACTCCAATAAAACCAATAGCTTACAGAAAGTCGCGTGCAAAATTTTGGCGACAAAATTGAGTTTTTGTGGTACATTGCGCCCTTTATGCACTCTAGGAATTGTTGTGGCTAAAAAGTCAGTAAATATTTATCTTCGATTATTAAAATACGTTGTCCCCTATTGGTGGGCTTTTTTGCTTGGCGTGGGCGGCAGCATTCTATTGTCGGGTGTTGATGCTTACACCACGCATTTCATGAAGCCGTTATTAGATGTTGGTTTTGTGCAGCGTAATAAAATATTTTTAGAACGCTTGCCTATTATTCTAATGACCTTGTTTTTAGTGCGTGGTGTTTCAGGTTTTGTGGCACGCTATTTTATGTCGCGTGTTGGGCGTGATGTGGTGCGCGTGCTGCGCAATGAAATGTTTGCGCATTTATTACGTTTGCCAGCCGCTTATTATGATAAAGCGACGTCAGGGCAATTGCTTACCCGTATTATTTACAATGTTGACCAAGTGGCCAATGCTTGCACTAATGCGGTGACCACCGCAGTGCAATCGCTGGCATTAATTATTGGTTTGTTTATTGTTATGTTGATGATTAACTGGCGCTTAACGATTTTATATTTGGCGATTGCGCCGTTGTTGATTATCGTCATTCGTTTTACGGCCAAACGCATGCGTCGCTTAAGCGGCAATGTGCAAGATCACTTAGGAAATATTACGCATATTTCTGAAGAAACGATTGAAGGCTATAAAGTCGTGAAGATTTTTGGTGGACAACAATATGAAACCCATAAATTTGGTAAAGCGAACCAACAAAATCGTGACCAAGCTTTAAAAGTTATCACTACCGAATCTTTAAGTACGGCTGTGGTGATGTTTTTGGGTGCCGCGGTGTTTGCGTTGATTGTTTATTTGGTGACCACCACCAGCCATGCCACCTTTGGCTTAACCGCCGGTGGTTTTGTGGCCATGATTGGGGCCATGCTCGCACTGACTAAACCCATGCAATCTTTTAGTTCGGTAAACAATGTTATTCAGCAAGGTTTGGCGGGCGCGGAAAGTGTGTTTGATTTATTAGATTCCGCAGCTGAACATGAGGTGCGTGATAATGCGCTGCAAGCCACTGCTGGCAAGCTAGTGTTTGATAAAGTTGGTTTTTGCTACAACAGTCAAAATAAAGATGCACTGGATGATATTAGCTTCACAGCGCAAGCCGGGCAAATGATTGCCTTGGTGGGTCGCTCGGGTAGCGGCAAATCAACCTTGGTGAGTTTGTTACCGCGTTTTTATGATTTGCAACGCGGCACCATTAGCATAGATGGCCAGGATATTATGAAAGTGAGCTTGGCCAGCTTGCGTGACAATGTGGCCCTAGTGACACAACACATCACCTTGTTTAACGACACCATTGCTAATAACATAGCTTATGGTCAGTTAGAAAAAGTAAGCCGTGAAGACATTATAAATGCCGCCAAGTTTGCTAACGCCTTAGAATTTATTGAGCAATTCCCGCAAGGCTTGGAAACGGTGGTGGGTGAAAATGGGGTGCTACTCTCAGGTGGTCAGCGCCAACGTATTGCCATTGCACGGGCGATTTTAAAAGATTGTCCTATCTTGATTTTAGACGAAGCCACTTCTGCACTCGATACTGAATCGGAACGTAAAATTCAACAAGCTTTAGACAAGTTAATGCAAGGTCGCACCACCTTGGTGATAGCACATCGCTTATCAACCATTGAAAATGCCGATAACATTTTAGTGTTGGACGCTGGTAAGGTTATTGAATCGGGCTCGCATCAAAGCTTGCTTAAACAGGCTGGCTTTTATGCCAAGCTCTATCAAATGCAATTTACTAATATTAATTATGACACTAGTGAATCTTAAACAAGCGATACCAACAAGTTGGTATCAAAAATCCAGTAAATTAACGTACCTACTGTTACCGCTTAGTGGGCTGTTTATGTGCGTGGCTTTTTTGCGCCGCTGTTTTTACCGCTGGGGCTGGCTGCGCATTCACAACATGCCGGTGCCGGTGATCGTGGTGGGCAATATTAGCGTGGGTGGAACGGGCAAAACGCCATTGGTGTTATACCTGGTGAAATTACTGCAAGGCCAAGGCTATAAGCCTGGCATCGTTTCACGGGGTTATGGCGGCGAGAATCAATTGCCTCACTTAGTCTCAGCCGATAGTAATGCGGCCGTGTATGGCGACGAGCCGGTGCTGCTAGCACAGCGCGGTGCTTGCCCCGTCGTTGTTGGGCGAGATAGGGTGGTTGCAGCGCAAACTTTATTGAGCCAATGTGGGGTGGACATTATTATTAGTGATGATGGTTTGCAACATTATCGCTTAGGGCGCAGCCTTGAAATTGCTGTAGTTGATGGGGTGCGCCGTTATGGTAATGGCCATTGTTTACCCGCCGGGCCTTTGCGAGAGCCGGTGTCACGCTTAAAAAATGTAGATTTCATTGTTAACAATGGTGCCGGTAAGCCGGGCGAATGGTCCATGCGCTTTGAGGCCGATGAATATGTTAACGTTAATGATGCTAACCTGCGCGTGCCATTAGCCCAATGGTGTGGCAAAATGGTGCACGCGGTGGCGGGTATTGGTCATCCTGAGCGTTTTTTCAAAAGTTTAACGCAACATGGCTTGCAGGTAATGCCGCATGCTTTTGCCGACCACCATGCCTACAGCCGCTTAGATGTGCAATTTGCCGATGCATTGCCAGTGGTGATGACTGAGAAAGATGCGGTGAAATGTAAACAGTTTAATAATGGCCAATTATGGTATCTGCCGGTTACTGCCGTATTAGATGCACAATTTGCCAAAAAAGTGCTCAAGCTTATTAAGGATAGAACATGACAAAAGTATTAATTGATTGGTGGCATCGTTATTTCTCGGAGCCTGAAGCTGGGATTTTATTTAGTATATTGGTGCTGATGATCGTTTTCTTTGGCTTGTTTCATAAAATGTTGGCGCCTGTTTTAACCAGTATCGTGTTTGCTTATTTATTAGACTGGGGCGTGGCAGCCTTGCAACGCTTAAAATGTCCGCATATGGTGGCGGTGTTGGTTGTCTTTATTGTGGCTTTAACGTTAGTTATTTTATTGTTTGTCGGGGTTTCTCCTTTATTGTCAAAGCAGGCGACGAATTTAATTGCTGAAATGCCACGTATTGTGGTGCGTTTACAATCGGTGCTCACCAATGTTCCGCAGCATTTTTCTTTTATTAGTGAGGCGCAAGTGCAAAACTTTTTGAGCACCATTCAATCTCGCTTGGGCCATTTTGGGCAGAGTTTTTTGTCTTACTCGTTTACACTCATTCCAAACATTGTGTCGTTAGTGGTGTACTTGGTTATGGTGCCGATGCTAGTGTATTTCTTTATGATGGATAAAAGCAGCATCTTGCGGTGGATTAGCCAACGCTTTATTCCAAAACGTCGAAAAGTGTTGACCAAGGTGTGGAGCGAAGTGCATACGCAAATTGGTAATTATGTGCGCGGTAAAGTAGTGGAAGCCATTATTGTGACCGTCGTCTCGTATCTCACCTTTTGGGTTTTTGGCTTACAATATGCCTTATTGTTAGGCGCTTTAGTGGGCGTGTCAGTTATTATTCCTTACGTTGGTGCGATTGTGGTTACTATTCCGATAATGGTTGTGGCAGCCTTGCAATGGGGCTGGTCTTCACATTTTATTTGGTTAATGGTCGCTTATGCCATCATTAGCGCTCTTGATGGTAACGTGTTGGTGCCGATTCTTTTTTCTGAAGCGGTTTCGTTGCATCCGGTGGCCATTATTGTTGCCGTGCTAGTGTTTGGTGGCATGTGGGGGTTTTGGGGGATCTTCTTTGCGATTCCATTAGCCGCATTAGTTAAAGCGCTGCTTGATAACTGGCCGGTGGCAACAAGATAATGCGGGCATTACGCCAAGCAATTATTGTTGGCGCGTGCTTGTTGCTATGCGTGGCTTGCCAGTCATTACAAATGCCACATTACGATGCAACCTCTGAGCAACTCTTAACACAGATACAGCGCCAAACCGATAGGCTGTTGGTTGAGGTTGAACACAATATTGGCTTAAAGAAAAATCGCTATGTGCTTTACCAACATCAATATAAAGAAATCTTTATTGAGCTGCACGTTTTAACCACGCGTATTAAAGCCTTACCTCATAATCAAACCAGCACCCAGCAAGTCACTTTGCTGTTGGATTCCTTGCGAAAATTACAGGCCAGGCATAAATTAGGTTTCAAAAACGTGGCAGAAATTCGAGGCTTAC
Organism: Gammaproteobacteria bacterium; assembly: GCA_034112285.1. Taxonomy (GTDB): domain Bacteria; phylum Pseudomonadota; class Gammaproteobacteria; order JABDGN01; family JABDGN01; genus JAWUVP01. Next base: position 2,341 of record JAWUVP010000034.1, on the reverse strand, counting down.
AGCAATTGTTAGATGGGCAATTTCAAGCAATGTTGAAGTTTGAATTAAGCAAAGAGAAGCCAGAATGAATACGAATGCCTTATCTTTAGATGACTTGACTAACGCCTTATTGATTGGGGCAGAATCTCAGCTAGGGGATGCCTTAAAAAGCATGGCCGGCTTTGCTAAAGAGCAAATGAAGCTTATTAGTCTTACTATTATTGGCTTAGAATCCTTGCAAAAATCTGGCCAAATTACCCCCGAGCAAGCCAAGGCAGATTTAGCGATTGCTAAAAACAGTGTGCAAATGGCTTTGATCACCGAGCTAGGGCTAACGAAATTAGCCGCCCAACGCGTCGTTGACGATGCGCTAGATGCTGTGGCTGATTTAATTGCTGATGTTGTTGATATCACCCTTTAACTTGTGGCGTTGTTACCTTCGCAGACCGGTTATTTAAGCTCTCCAGACTAGCAACCACCACTTTCACCTAGCGAGTTACCTTAAATTACGCTAAAATAGCGCTCTTTACTTAAACGGCGAGCAACCTCCATGAGCGACAACACAGCGCAAGATTTAGAACTAGACGAAAACGAACAGATCAAAGTTCGTAAAGAAAAATTAGCCGACATATGTGCGCGAGGCCAAGCCTACCCTAACGATTTTAAGCGCGAACACTTAGCGGCAGATTTACATGCGGCTTATGGTGATATCGACAAAGAACCCCTAGCTGAAAAAAACGTCAAAGTGGCTATCGCTGGGCGGATTATGACTCGCCGTATTATGGGCAAAGCCAGCTTTGCCACGCTGCAAGATTTATCGGGGCGTATACAAATTTACGTGTCACGAGACGACCTTGCCGAAGGCTTTTATAACGAACAATTTAAAAAATGGGATATCGGCGACATTGTGGGAGGCGAGGGCGTTTTGTTTAAAACCAAAACGGGCGAGCTGTCTGTGCGCGTTAGCCAACTCAAATTATTAACTAAAGCCTTGCGCCCTTTGCCTGATAAATGGCATGGCTTAGCCGATGTGGAGCAACGTTATCGCCACCGCTATATTGATTTGATTGTTAACGAAACCACCCGTGATATTTTTAAAATTCGCTCTGGCACGTTAACCGCGATTCGCGAATTTTACACCGACCGTGGTTTTGTGGAAGTTGAAACGCCTATGTTGCAAACCCTAGCCGGTGGCGCTGCGGCAAAACCCTTTAACACCCATCACAATGCGCTTGATTTACCGATGTCGCTGCGTATTGCGCCGGAGTTATTTTTAAAGCGTTTAGTTGTGGGCGGCTTAGAAAAAGTTTATGAAATTAACCGCAATTTTCGCAACGAAGGTTTATCGACTCGGCATAACCCAGAATTTACGATGTTGGAATCATACGAAGCCTACACCGACTACCAAGACGCGATGAACTTAATTGAAGATCTTTTGCGCCATGTGGTAAAGCGCGTGTTAACTGATACGAATGTTGCCTATCAAGGTGATACCTATGACTTTAATAATCCCTTTCAACGGATGACTGTATTAGAAGCTATTTGTCATTTTTGTGATGACGTTAGCGAAGCCGATTTGAACGATATGAGTAAAGCTAAGGCCTATGCCGAGAAACTAGGCATTAAAATTGAGCCAAATTATGGCTTAGGTAAAATCCAAATTGAAATCTTCGAAAAAACGGCCGAGCATCGTCTAATGGCGCCCACCTTTATTACTGAGTATCCAGCCGAAGTATCACCACTAGCCCGCCGTAATGAAGCTAACCCTTTTATTACCGAACGCTTTGAATTGTTTATTGGTGGCCGTGAACTGGCCAATGGCTTTTCAGAGTTAAACGACCCAGCGATTCAAGAGCAAGTGTTCCGCGCCCAAATGGAAAACAAACGCTGTGGCGATGATGAAGCTATGCCGTTTGACGCCGATTATATTATGGCTTTAGAACATGGCTTGCCGCCAACGGCGGGCTTAGGTATAGGGATTGATCGGCTAGTGATGCTACTAACCGATTCGCCCTCTATTCGCGATGTGATTTTATTTCCGCATATGAAGCCGGCATAGCGCTTAGATGCCTCGATAACTGGGTTCACACACGCGGTTGTTTGGTCTCTTCATTTGATTTTGTGCATCTACCCAGCGCGGATGAACTTCATTTTTATTTGATGTGCTGCTGCTCAAAAGCTCATTTTCGTATGAGGCGAGGGTAGCATTAGCGCGTTGATTTTTTTGCTGCGTAGAGGCATTAACTGGCTGTAGCGTACTGCAATGCTGATGCCATTCGGCTCTGTTTTTATTCAATCTTAAACTTTTTATTTTAGACAATGCCGTTTCAGATTGATTATCCTTTAGGGTGTTTTCAAGCAT
>JAWUVP010000033.1:0-12676 GCA_034112285.1 Gammaproteobacteria bacterium | reverse complement strand
GTCATCATGAAGTACCGCCATTCTCCTTTTTCTTGGCACAGACATCTTAGAAGGCTCTTTCTTAATAAGATTTAACGTTAAGTGCCGCATCATGGCAAGGTTGTGCGCCGCATACTCTCTACGAATGCGTGAGCTATCTTCTTTAAAGGTAACATCGAGCACCCAATGCAGTTTGTTTTCAACATGCCAATGTTGCCTGATAGCAGACGCGATTGCTTTGGCATCAAGGGGTAATGAGCTGACATAGAAACGCTGCTCTGTTTGACATTTGTCGCCGATGTTACGCTCTGATTCAATCATGACAATACTTTGCAAGCCTTTCCATTTCGACTTAAATCGATGTAAGTACATTAACGGCAGCACAGTGCATTGACGCCTTTCAATGCGACCATGACCTTTGTCGACTTCCGTATGTTAGTCGTAAGTCATGGCGTCATATCCAGAAGATTGTGCTTGCTCAAAAGTGTGTTTAATCGCATCGCACAGCTTTCCTTAAAATCTTCTATCGCTTCCCAACCTTCTGCGCCACTTAGGATGGCTGTGATACATAAAAATAATATTTCCATCAAGGGATAGACTGTTCGACCTTGGATACGTGGGTCCTCGATGTCTTTAAATATACTGAACAAACTTGATGACAACGTCGCCTCTCCTGGTGTAAAGAAGCTATTTGGTCACATTCTAATTGATTTGTCGATCGGCTCTTTTGCTAATTGATTGTTTTTATTTATGTTTTGATGATCTTGCCCTGCCTAAAACTTCAACAATCATCCTATCTTAATGTATGCTTAAGCTTTCCAAGGCATACTGGCAAGCTTAATAATAATAAGGACTTGTCCCAATGTATTCACTGATGCAGCGTATGCTGCCTTTACCCATAGAGCGAACGCGCCCAGACGCGCTGTGGCAGTATGTGAAGCGCCATGGTATTAAGCGTATTTATGTTGATGTTGATAAAACGCTTTTGCGTAAAGAAGTCTTCAAAAATGCTCCAAGAAAAAATCATGTAGGCTTACCTGAAGGGATTCATGCCAGCTATCGCTTCGTATCAGAAGGGATAGAGGCTCATGATGTTGGGGCTGTTAATGCTGATATCGTCTTTCAAAATGGTCATAATCCCACCTGTTCGCCGAGCCTAACACAATATCATGTTGCGATGATTAATACGGTACTTGTTGAGCAACTGAGGTTTGTAATAAAGGTAGCAGCAAAACATTATTTTCCTAACAGTCAGTTTATGAATTATACGACTCATGAGCTTGAGCAAAATATGCCAACAATAAATATCCTCTCTACCGGTGGGTGGCAAGCTGAAAATTTTAAAGAATATTTTCTGCGCGAGCATCAATTAAAGTTTAAGAGTTTCATGAATAGCGAAGATGTTATGAAGGTGATTGAGGGCCCAAAAATAGGCTATATGGGTAAGGGGAGGGTAGATTTAAACTGGGATGTGAATAATCTATTGATTGATGACCAAGCGCATCAGCGGCATAGCTTTAGCCTCCACTATAATGGTTATTCATTAAATCCCGGCGAATGGTGGACGCAGCCAGAGCCAGCTTGGGTGCAAGAGCAAAGAGCATCGCTTAATAGCTCACTCGTCACATAATTTTAAATCATTACGTTCATTCAAACGAAAAAACTTAGTAACAATAGCTAGTCTGTTACAAATTCGGCAACCGATATTTTTCAACCTGACGGAATTTGTAGCGCGTACGCCCTAAAATATAGTTGTACATTCAACACTATTAATATTAGTTTAATAAATATTGTTTATAATGACGAAGTAAATATAATAAATATAATAAATATAATAAATCATATAAAAGGTAAATACATGGCTTATGATGCGCCACCGGGTGGATACAATAAATTTGTCGTCAGAATCGATTATGATGGCTGTTGGCACCACACCATCATGCAAATTTTACAAGCGTTTCCAGAGTGTAATAATACAGCGGACTTGATTAAAAAGTTGGTGGATGGTGAAAATTATTCTAGGTTTGCGTTATTGGCTGATTTGTTTAATTTGATTTCACATTATAAGCCAGGGTGTGTCGAGTTGATCTCTTTTTCTAATCGCCAAGATTTTATTCAAGAAGTTTATAGTGCAATGAGTAAGGTGAGAGCATATTTAAACGATATGAAGGTGTATAACCCTCAATCACTAAAACAAAAAATGCGGTTTTCATCAATAGTCGGCTTGAAATTTTTACAAAAATTGGTGGCGGCGTATATAAGCAGCAAAGCTTTTGGTACAGTGGTTGAGCTGAACAAACTCCTGACTGCCGATGTTGTGCGTGCAGGTGAAAATAAATCGGCACTCCGTCTCGAAGCCTTTGATGCGATTGATCAGTATTTTCTTGAGAGGACGAATATTCCTGAATTTTACAGGGAGGTAAAGGGTGATGCGGCAACATGCCCTCGGAGAGCGAAGGGCTATATAGATGAAAAAAAATTATTACTTTCATACCAGCAATCTCATGCGATTGCCTCCAAGGACCGTCTTGCTGAAGAAGGTACCCCCGCCGCATTACGCATAACCAACACGCTGGTGATTACTTATGATGACCGTGAAGATTTAATCCAGCTAGCTCAAAAATTTTGGGGAGAAAATTTTGCGTTAATTCCGTGCGATCAACATCAACTTTATCGGCACTACGTTATTAATAAAACCCTGAAGCTAGAGCTTACGGTTCCTGCTATTGTCAACAATTACTGTGAGGGAACACGGCTTAGGCTGATTAAGGGAATAGGTAACATTAACTATAACTGGATTGGTACAGTGTTAGGTGTCATCGCTAAAATACCTGAGGAAGACATGGTGGAACGTGACGTTGATAGAAGGTTGCTAGATTATTTGTACACTGGCTCATTGCGCGATGGGCCACGGCGAAAGCCCTCTCAAGCTTGGCAAGTAATATAGGATAGCCTTCATTCCGATGGTTATTCGCTAGCACACGGCACGAGCTTACTCACTTTTGGCTGCATAATCTATCCTCCTAGCATTAATTTCTGCTGATAGGTTCTGATAGGTTAGGAGAACAGCTTATAAGATGGCTAAACTAATTACCTGAAAAAAAACCTATTTTTGAATTAATGATTTAACGCCAGCAAAAAAGATGGTAGGCTAATCTCTGGTACATAAATATCTTAAAAATAGGTTTTTCAAAACATGGATTTTAAGCAACACCATAAAGTACTGGCTTCAGTCGTACCTTTGCAAGCAACCAGTAAATCCGCGCGGGATATTTATTTCGTTTCCATGCCCGTTATGGTTGAAGCTTTTGCTACCACGCCTTCTGCATTGCAAATAACGCTAACCATTTTTCTTGTGGGTTCACTTTTAGCGCAAGCTTTAACGGGGCCTTTATCTGATTTTTGGGGGCGAAAAATCGTCTTGCTAGCAGGGGCGCCTCTCTTTCTTTTAGGCAGTTTAGTTGCCGCTGCTTCGCATGAGCTTTATACCTTATACCTGGGGATATTTTTAATTTCTATTGGCATTGGTTTTGCGCCAACACTGGGTAAATCCATTTTAAACGATGTTTATTCCAAATCGGGCAACATTTCTAAGCAACTTGCTTTTGTATCCATGATCGTAGTGTGGTCTCCTGCTATTGCAATGATTATTGGTGGACATTTAACTGACCTAATAAGTTGGCGTGCTAGCTTTGTGTTTTTATTTATACTGGGGCTGATTGTTTTTACTTTCTGTTATTTTATTTTACCTAATACACATGAGAGTAATAGTCGCAGCGCTTCTGTAGATGCTTTTATGATTGGTTATAAACACTTTTTAAAAATGCCTGCATTTATATTTCCAATCATTGGGTTGGGGTTATTGACCAGTGGTTTGTATGTTTATTTTTCTACCGCTTTTTTCTTATATATTTCAGGGTGGAAACTCAGTGTTTCGGTGGTGGGATACTTTGGATTGTTTATTGTGGGCGGTAATTTTTGTGGGGCTTATCTATCTACTCACGCTTTTAAAAACTTCACCTTCAAACAAAGGTTGGCTGCGGGGTATTCTATAGCCTTGTTAGGTTGCTTGTTAATGTTGAATTTGAATTTGTTTTTGCACAGTAATTATTGGTCTATTTTATTGCCTATGACCTTATATACAGTTGGAATGGGGAGTTTAATTCCAATTATTCGCGCTAAAGCATTCACTTATGCAGGTGATCAGAGTGGCTCTGCATCTAGCTTGATGGGTATTGCATTAGCTTTTATGGGTGTGGTGGCTAGCGCGGCAATGACAAGTTTTCATCCAGGCAGCGCCATTCCAATGGCGTGTATTTTACTGGCTTTAACGATTGGTTCGGCTTCTATTGTATGCATTTTTTCGCGTGAAGAGACTCGAAAATAGCAATCGGGGCAGATTATGCCCCCAGCTTGTAAGGGCAAGCGCATTAAGTGACGTAATAGCGATTAATTTGTTCTCTTATAATGCTATTGGCTCGGTTTAAGCGTGAACGCACTGTACCAATGGGGATTTTGATTCTAGTCGCAATCCTTTTGTAGTCAAAGCCTCTTTGCCGAAGTTTGAATGTTACGCGCAAGGTCTTGGGTAGATTTTTCAAGCTGCTGGCAAGCTTATCGGAAAGTTCATTTTGGCTCAGTAGCGCTTCGGGGGAGTTGCTATCTTGTAAGTTGGCATGGGCCTCGTGCAAGTTGCTACTAGGCTCAACCACCACGTCTTCAGCGGGTGGGCGGCGACGCTGCAGGCTCCAATGATCTTTTAACGTGTTATGCGATATACGATATACCCAGCTGTAAAAGCTCGATTGACCCCTAAATGTTTTAATGGATCTAAAGGCTTTAAGTAAACTATCTTGCAATACATCCTTTGCGTCTTCTTCATGGTGACAGGCTTTATAGAGCCCTGCGAGTAAGCGCCGATAGTATTTTGTAATAAGCATATTAAATGCTTGCTGACTTCCGTGTCTAGCCTCTGTTATAAGGTTGCTTTCAGGTGTAGACATTGTAAAATCCTTTGGGTATTTAAGGTTATGATTATATTTATAATGTAGACCATGGTTCACAATTGAGCAAATTTCCTAGGGAATATTTGTAATAGCCAGGGTAATTACCTGTAAGGAGCGTAAGTGAAGTTACAATTGACGGAGGGCGAAGGCCCATTAATTAAATCTTTTTATGAAGGGGTGTTTGTTGTCAATGACGAGACCCATAAGTCCAGTGTTTTGGTGCAGTCGGGACAAAGTGTGACGCCCTGGCGGCCGCAAACCTTGGCCGATTTGAACGAAGACGACATTTGCGATTTATTGGCATTGAAGCCGGCGGTCGTATTGCTGGGTACTGGAGATGAGCAGGTGTTCCCTGATTTAACCTTGCTGGCGCCGCTCTATGCTGCGCAAATAGGGGTGGAGGTGATGGACACGCCGGCGGCTTGCAGAACGTATAATGTCATGATGAGTGAAGGGCGCGAGGTAATGGCGGCTTTGCTTTTGTAGGCGAATGCAGGTTTATCTAAAAAAGCTGGTTTTTTGGGCATGAACTGCTCAGATTTTTGCAGTGGGTTGCACAACCCGCACCGTTTTAATCACATTGTCAGCTACTTTAATCACTTCCAGGGGAATGCCGGCAATTTTCACGCAAGTACTGCCGCTGGGTATGCCATCTAGGTATGCAATAATTAGGCCATTAAGGGTGATGGCGGTATTGGTGGGCAAGGTTAAGCTTAAAGTGCGGTTAAGTTCACGCACACTCACACTGCCATCAACGATATAGGAGCCATCGGCTTGCAAGCTTATATCGGCGTCGGTTGTTTCGGCTATATTGCTGGTGTAGTCTCCCACCACTTCTTCTAAAATATCATCTAGCGTAATTAAGCCATGCACTTCGCCATATTCATCCACAACCAATGCGGTACGGGTGTGATGTTTTTGAAAATTAATTAATTGTTGCGCTAAGCGGCCGGTCTCGGGCACAAAATAGGCTTTTTGCGCTAGGTTGAGGAGTAAGTCCTTATTTAACTCCATTTCCGATGAAGCCCGCAGAACATCACGCATGTGTAGCATACCGTGGATATTATCTAAGGTTCTTGAAAAAAGGGGCAGGCGCGTGTGCTGGCTGTTGTATAACAATTTTTGGATGGTCTGCCATTCGTCTTCTAAATTGATGCCGGTAATTTCAGCACGCGGTATCATGATGTCTTGCACATTGACGTTGGCAAGCTCTAATACGCCAACTAGCATTTGTTCGTCTTTGGCCGAAATGGTGTCGTCGGTTTCGTGCACGATATGGCGCAATTCATCGGAGCTCAATTCTTCTTGTTTATTTTGGCTAATGTTAATGCCAAACGGTAGCAGTGCCAGCCTTACAATGTTATTACCCAGCCACACAAAGGGGTAGAGAATATACAGCGAAAGCGTGAGCGGGATAGAGGCAAAAAAGCTGTAGCCTTGTGGGTAACGCGCGGTGAGGGTTTTGGGGCCAATTTCGGCGCAGATTAAAACGATAAAGGTCAGTAAAACCGTGGCAATAAAAATGCCGTGCTCGCCATAGAGCTGGGCGCCTATTAAGGTGGCCACTGCAGAGGCAAAGATGTTTGAGACAGTGTTGCCCAGTAAAATAACTGTTAACAGGCGGTCGGTGCGGGAGAGTAGGTGTAAAACACGTTTGGCAGCGCGATGGTTTTTATCTTCGGCTAAATGTCGGAGTTTATAGCGGTTAACGGTCATCATGGCCGTTTCACTGGCAGAGTAAAATGCTGAGATGATGATTAACGCTATCAGCATAATGATTAACGTGGACAGTGAAAAGAGGTGGCTCAGGTTCATGGGGCGCGTCTCAGTTTGTTGGCTGCTAAGGCCTGGTTAACGTGTATGGCTTTATACCCGGGTAAATACATAAGCCAAGACCAGTAAGACCATGCCAAGCAATGAAGCACGAATGACCGCTTTGCCACGCCAGCCGGCCAGGTAACGCCCTAATAATATAATGGCATACAGTAACCAGGCCATAAGGGTAAACAAGGTTTTTGCTATTAAACCTGGCGTGAAAACGGGCTGAAAGAAGATGAGCGCAGTAATGAGTACGCCGGTTAATAAAATAAAACCAATCCATAAGGTTTGAAAGAAAAACCGCTCCATGGTTTCTAGGGGGGGGAGCAAGGAGAAGACCCCCACATTTTTGCTGCGCAAGCTGCGTTCTTGGATGGTTAAAAATAAGGCTTGAATGGCCGCAATGCAGAAAAAGCTAAAAGCGATGATTGAGAGCAGAATATGGGCAATTTTTTCTGGGTGTCCTGCAGTGTCAACCAAGTAAACACGGTAAAACAGGGCGTCGGCAATAAGCGATAAGGCGGCAAAGGGAAAAATAAATAAGATGAGATTGAGCACCGGCAAGCGAATGAGCGTGAGTAGCGTAAGCAAGGCCACTAACCAAAACACCATGGACAGTAAATTTAAATAACTCAAGTTTTGGCCAATGCCCGGCAGGTCTATCCACAGGTGCAACACATAGCCGTGCAAAATAATAGCGATAGCGCTAAGACAAAGAATGATAGGCGTGTAGCGGCGCTTAGATTGGCGCAGCTGCTGCCATTGCAGCTTGGTGGCAGCGGCGTAGGCAACAAAAGCCACAAGGGCCAGGATTAAAGAAATTTGCACAGGGCTAGCTCATCTATTAGGGTAGGTGGGATTATGGCATGAATCACCTAAGCGAACAATTTTGATTATTTCATGGGGGGCCAATTTGCGTAACATTTTGTTGAAATTAGTGCTTGCGCTGTTATTATGGCGCCATGTTTCAAAACCCACTCACACCCACCTTATCGGATAAGGCATCAGACCACCAACATTGGGGCCAGCTTTACGGCGCAGCGCCTATGCTGGCTGTGGCTAACGCCGCGGCCACGGCTAAAGGCCCAGTCTTATTAATTGCACCCGATGTGGCTACAGCCAATCAGTGGTATTACGCCTTACAATTTTTTGTCTCAAGCGATTTGCCGGTATGGATATTCCCAGACTGGGAAACGCTGCCTTACGATACCTTCTCGCCACATGAAGACATTATCTCGCGTCGCTTAAATGTGTTGGCCAATTTACCCGCTGCCAAGCAAGGCATTGTGTTGGCAGCTGTGAGCACGTTAATGTTGCCCACCATGCCGCCGGCGCATTTGCAAGCTAATAGCTTGGTCTTAAAGCCGGGTGACAAGTTTAATTTGCAGACCATGCGTGAGAGCTTAATTAAGTCGGGTTATCGTTTGGTTGAGCAAGTGATGCAACACGGTGAGTTTGCCCTGCGCGGCTCAATTATTGATTTATTCCCCATGGGAGCGGACACGCCGTATCGTTTAGATTTATTCGATGACGAAATTGATACTATTCGCACGTTTGACACGGAAACCCAGCGTTCTTTGCAAAAGTTGGAACAGATTAATTTATTACCGGCACGCGAGTTTCCGTTAACCGATGCTAGCGTGACCTTGTTTCGCAGCCAATGGCGACAAAGGTTTGCGGGCAACCCTACCGATGCACCGATTTACCAAGATGTTACCTCGGGCTTAAGCCCTAATGGGGTGGAGTATTACCTGCCTTTGTTTTATGAGCAAAGTAGTAGCTTGTTTAACTATTTGCCCGCGACCACAACCATTATGTCATGGCAAGGCGTCTATCAAGCAGCCGAAACCTTTTGGCAAGAAGTGAATGGCCGTTATGATCAGTATCGCCATGATGTCACGCGCCCCATTATGGCACCTAACGATCTTTTTATGCCGGTGGAGAAATTGTTTGCCGCCTGTAAAGAGTATCCGCAAGTTAGCTTACAAGCTGCGCCGTTAGCCGATAAAGTCGGCAATAATAATTTTTCGAGTCATGCCTTACCCAAGGTGACCATTGCCGCGCAAAGTAAAACCCCTTTGCAAAGCTTGCAAGCAGCGCTAGCAGCGAGTGCGCAGCGTGTATTGTTTGTGGCTGAAACGGAGGGCCGCCGTGAAGCCTTGCTGGAATTACTCGGCAGTGCAAAAATCAAACCAAAAATCACCGATAATTGGCACAGCTTTTTAGGCAGTGATGCGGATATTTGCATTACCGTTGGCAGTTTAGATGACGGCATGAACTTGCTTGATCCAGCCTTATGGGTGATTGGTGAAAGTGAGCTTTATGGTGAGCGCATTATGCAGCGCCGCCTGCGCAAAGAGCGCCGCTTTGACGACGAGCAATTTATTCGCTCGCTTATGGAGCTTAAGCCTGGCATGCCGGTGGTGCACATTGATGAAGGCATCGGCCGTTACATTGGTCTGCAAACTATTGCTTCGTGTGGCATTACCAATGAATTTGTCACCATTGAATATGCCGAGGGTAACAAGTTATATGTGCCCGTGGCTAATTTACATTTGCTCAGTCGTTATTCTGGGGGTGATGCGGATCATGCGCCACTGCACACTCTCGGCTCTGAAAGATGGAGCAAAGCCAAGCAGAAAGCGGCCAAAAAAGCGCGCGATGTGGCCGCCGAATTATTAGATTTATATGCCCGCCGCGCTGCACGCATAGGACCTCGTTGTGAGGCCCCCGATGAACATTATCAAGCTTTTGTGGCTGGCTTTGCTTATGAAGAAACGCCGGATCAAATCAATGCTATTGAAGATGTGGTTAAAGATATGACCAGCGCCGAGCCGATGGACCGTTTAATTTGCGGTGATGTGGGCTTTGGTAAAACCGAGGTGGCCATGCGTGGGGCATTTTTAGCGGTGCAAAATGGCTATCAAGTGGCCATTTTAGTGCCGACCACGCTGTTGGCCGAGCAGCATTTTCAAAGTTTTAAAGATCGCTTCGCCAATTGGCCCATGCAAATTGAATTGCTTTCGCGCTTTCGCACCAAAAAACAAACGGATACGGCGCTGGAAAATTTAGCGGCGGGTAAAGTAGATATTATTATTGGCACGCATAAATTATTATCGCAACAAATTGAATTTGCCAATTTAGGCTTGTTGGTTATTGATGAAGAACATCGTTTCGGTGTTAAACAAAAAGAGCGTATTAAATCGTTACGCACCGATGTAAATATTTTAACGCTCACCGCCACCCCGATTCCGCGTACGTTGAATATGTCGCTGGCCAAAATTCGTGAATTATCGTTAATTGCTACGCCGCCAGCAAAACGGTTGTCGGTTAAAACATTTGTGAATAATCGCAACGACCAGACTATTCGCGAAGCTATTTTGCGCGAAGTACTTCGCGGCGGCCAAGTTTACTTTTTACATAATAACGTGCAAACCATAGACACCATTGCCCAGGAGCTGGCCGAATTAGTGCCTGAAGCTAAAGTGGGTGTTGGCCATGGCCAAATGCGTGAGCGTGATCTTGAGTTAGTGATGAGTGATTTTTATCATCAACGTTTTAATGTCTTGGTCTGCACCACCATTATTGAAACTGGAATTGATATTCCCACTGCCAACACCATTTTAATGGATCGCGCCGATAAACTAGGTTTAGCACAGCTGCACCAATTGCGCGGCCGGGTAGGGCGCTCGCATCATCAAGCTTACGCTTACTTATTAATTCCGGGCCCTAAATTAATTACCAAAGACGCCGAAAAACGCCTTGAGGCTATCACCGAAGCCGAACACCTGGGCGCAGGTTTCACTTTAGCGACCCACGATTTAGAAATTCGCGGTGCAGGTGAATTGCTAGGTGAAAATCAAAGTGGGCAAATTGCCAGCGTTGGTTTTTCACTCTACATGGAGTTTCTTGACAAAGCCGTCAAAGCGTTACAATCGGGTCAGCAGCCTGATTTCGATAAGCCCTTATTTCAGCAAACGGATATTGATTTACTAGGGTCAGCACTTATTCCAGAAGATTATATTCACGAAGTCCCGATGCGCTTAACCCTCTATAAACGCATAGCTGGCGCGGGTGATAATAGCGCGCTGAAGGATTTGCAAGTTGAAATGATAGACCGCTTTGGCTTACTCCCACCCGAAACCAAATTACTGTTTCAAATTAGCACCTTGAAATTAACCGCGGTAGCATTAGGTGTGAAAAAAATTCAATTAGGTGAGCGCAGTGGCTACTTAGAATTTGAAGACAAACCCAATATTGAGCCGATTAAAATCATTCATCTGATCCAAAAATACCCAAACGTCTATCGTTTACAAGGCAGCACGCGTTTAAACATTACCACCCAAACTAGCAGCGCGAGCGCGCGTTATGATTTTGTGGCGCAGATGTTGCGGTTGTTGGGGTAGTTACGCTTTAAGTATTAGTTAAGCTTTAGACGCTATAATAAAATCACAAGAATAAATAGGTCAACTGAAGGTTGATTAAGGAATAATAATACTATGTGGCAAGCACTTGAACGTGGAATGAGAGCGGCTTTTTCGACGCGAACTAAAATAATAGAGCCGAGCAGCTCATTTTTAGCATTTTCAGCTTTCGACCGAATATTGCTTCATGAGTTTACTGAGCGAGATAAGGGCGTCATCGTTTTTCGAGGTGATAGCCGACCACCTGAAGAAATTTTTAAAAATGGCTTCGAGTTTACACTTGATGCGCAGCGCGCGTATGATTTATGCTGTACATTGTCTAGTGGGGGGAGCCCACCTATTGCTACACATTCTTTAATAGCCGGTGCATCGGCCTATCTTCCTGTTAATCTTTATTGGGCCAAATTAAATTTAACGACGGTTGGTGTGCTTTCGAGTTTGGTGATCACTGACAATTTAGCAACGTGCACACACCCGCTTTCATGGTGCGGCCTGAATTTGGCATTGCAGGGGAGCCACAGTACCACAACAGCGCTGAGCTTTTCCAAGAACCCTCGAAAAGCTGCACGCTACCCTGCCACGAATAAAGGTGCTTATGTTTACATGTGTTATTTACCCGCTCCTTATGTGAATTTAGGGGATTTGTACCGGCGTGACATCCCGCACATTTATTGTGGGCCTGATAGCGGCATGGATAAAAATACTAGGTTCCCACTGAGAACACCAACAGAAACTGATGGCTATGGACGCGATGATGATGAAGAAGTTTTCCCGTTAGGCGTGCCGGAGCTTTTGCCGCAACATGTGCTGGGCTGCTGGAAAACAAAAATAGATGCTGATGCAGTGCGAAGATTTGAAATAAAATTTAATCAAAACCCAAACCTGAGTGATGAAGTAGCTCTTTGTCTTTCCCAGCTGGGCAACTTAAACTTCCCCTATAAACTTCCTGATTCGACTCGCTTAACGAGGTTAATGGATAAGACCTCTGTGATCACTGCGCAGCCTAGATGAGCGCCGTTAGCGCGTGAGCTTTTTTTGCCGCGTCACATTAGCCTTAACCGCAGCATGATTTTTAATTAAGGCACTATTGCACTTCAGGTGTGGATTTGCGAGATTTATGCTTCTACACAAACGCAAGGGTAAGGGGTCAGGTATCGGCATAAGTCTTGGTTTGTAGCTAGAATGACTTATGCCGATACCTGACCCTGTAGGATCCCCACAAATATAAGTGAGTTTCATGTTACAGCTTCCAAGTAAGCCAAAGAGTCCAGAGCCTGCCACAGGTGTAACTTACTCAACAGATGCAGTTCACCACGCCGAAGGACCTGCCAGCCAATGGTAAAGCAGGAAAGTACATTACGTGATTTAATGGTGTTAGCTTGATAAGAAAAATGTGAGTCACCTGTTTTTTTAGCCAAACCAATCAACCAAAGTATAAACATCGCTAAT